>JAFYBS010000156.1 GCA_017540125.1 Eubacterium sp. | reverse complement strand
GTCGGACAACATCATCATCGGTCTCGAGTCAACGGCACACTATGGTGACAACCTTGTTCGATTCCTTGTCGCCAGTGATTACAAGGTGTGTGTACTCAACCCTATCAAGACTTCGACCATGCGTAAGAATAACATACGCAAAACGAAGACGGACAAAGTCGACACTTTCATAATCGCTAAAACACTCATGATGCAACAATCACTAAGGTTTGTAACCTTAGACGATGTGGACATCATGGATCTCAAAGAGCTTGGCCGTTTTCGCATGAAAGCGATAAAGCAGCGTACCAGGCTGAAGATCCAGCTGACTTCCTACATGGATAAGACATTCCCCGAATTGGAAAAGTTTTTCAAATCGGGTCTGCATCAAAAATCGGTCTATGCGCTCCTCAAAGAAGCGCCAACACCGGAAGCGATTGCCTCGATGCACATGACTCATCTCGCCAACCTTCTTAAAGTGAACTCGCACGGACACTTTGGTAAGGATCAGGCGCGTGAACTAAGAGTTCTTGCAAAGAGGTCTGTCGGACAATCCGACGGTGCCCTGTCACTGCGAATTACTCAGGCAATTGAGCAGATCGAACTTCTTGATAAGCAGTTAGACAGGATCGAGACTGATATGACAGATATCGTCAAATGTATGTTCAGTCTCATAATGACCATTCCAGGAATCGGATATGTAAATGGCGGAATGATCCTCGGAGAGATCGGCAATATACACCGTTTCTCCAATCCGCAGAAGCTGCTGGCATATGCCGGTTTAGACCCCACAGTCTATCAGTCCGGTAACTTTACTGCCAAGCGCACCAGAATGTCCAAGAGAGGCTCTAAAGCCCTCAGGTATGCGCTTATAAATGCAGCTCACAACGTCGTAAAGAATAATGCCACCTTCAAGGCGTACTATGACGCCAAGAGGGCTGAAGGTAAATCCCACTACAATGCCCTTGGGCACTGTGCGGGTAAACTCGTCAGAGTGATCTGGAAAATCCTGACTGACGAAGTCGAATTCAACCTCGACTAAAAGCTGATACTATATCGAGACTTGAAAAAATGCACCTTAGGGAGCTTTATTAAGGTTACCCTTTTGCCCGATATCGAAGAAAAAATAATTTTCTACGAAAAAGTGCTTGACTTTTCATAGTTGGTCTCCGTTTTTCTCAGTAAATCTTTTCCGGTTCCTCATCGATCCCGTATTTTTCCTTAAAAATGTGCAGATCCTCCGCCCCGCGGATCAGCATATCTTCACGAAATTCTTTGGTTTTCCGATGAATAAAACCGGCCGTCTGCTCACCGGTACAGATACTGGCTTTGATCGCCGGTTTCCAGTTTTCTTTATCGTATTCCAACATGGCGGACTTTCTTTTTTTAAACATGTTTTTTCTTCATCCCTTCCCGTTCTTCACTTCTTCATCCAACCATATCAATCCATCCGCAAAAACACTGTCCTCGGAACAAACCGTAATACGATAATCCTCCTCCTGAAAGAAGGTAAAACAAAGCTCGCAGGAAGACGTGTCCAGCTCCGGATGACCGAAAATCCGAACACGGATACCGTCATCCATACTGATATCGATGTTTTCCGGCATCAGTCCGAGTCCCAGACCGTACCACTTCATCACGCTTTCTTTGATGGTCCAGAGACGAATGAAATCAGTAATTCCTTTTCCGACCATTTCTATCTCAGCAGGAGTAAAAGCCTTTTTAATCAGCCCGTCATCCAGATGTCTCGATGCTTCGACATCGATTCCGACACACCGGTCAGAGACAGCACAGACCGCTATATTTCCCGTATCGGAAGCATTAAAAAAACAGCCTTCAACTGTCGGTTTTCCGGCCTTCGTAATCACGATTTCCCGATCGGAGCAACCGGCATGAGCCAGTGCATGCTCCATCACAATGCCGGCTCCGAGACACAGTCTCTTTCCTTTTTCAAAACGCATCCGGTCAACCCTGTCCCGACGCTCCGGACGCTGTTTGGCATAGTAGCGGTCGAACACACTCCGATTCAGCAAAACATCTGTATTCAGTATAAAAACCTTGTTTTCCATCGTCGAAACAATCCTGTTATTTCTGTAAAAAAATAATACGCCCGGCGGGAATCGAACCCACAACTGCCCCTTAGGAGGGGGCTGTTATATCCATTTAACTACGGGCGCATATAAGGCGTGAGGCTGAAGATTTTGATGCGCCCTGCGCATGCTTGCATGCAGCAGGGTGCATCCAAATCTTCAGGTGAACCCAATGCGGCACGAGAGGCCGCAGGCCTCGAGTCGGCATGGAAACCGATTTCGAAGCCCGCGCGTCCATGCGCGGGCAAAGCGTTCTCATCGGATTCCTCAACGACATCCTGTCTGCAGTGGGCCTCACGCCGCTCAAAGGTACTTCTTCAATTGCGGCACGAGAGGCCGCAGGCCTCGAGTCGGCATGGAATCCGATTTCAAAGCCCGCGCGTCCATGCGCGGGCAAAGCGTTCTCATCGGATTCCTCAACGACATCCTGTCTGCAGTGGGCCTCACGCCGCTCAAAGGTACTTCTTCAATGCCTCCACTTTGTCCAGCTTCTCCCACGGCACATCAATATCATGCCGGCCGAAGTGTCCGTAAGCCGCCGTCTGTTTGTAAATCGGACGACGCAGATCCAGCATCTTGATGATACCGGCCGGACGCAGATCAAAATGATCAAAAATAATATCCACCAGCTTATCTTCCGGAAGCTTTCCGGTACCGAAGGTATCGATTCGCACCGACGTAGGCCAAGCCACTCCGATCGCGTAGGACAGCTGCACCTCAGCCCGGTCACACAGTCCTGCCGCCACGATATTCTTCGCTACATATCTCGCAGCATAGGCACCGGAACGGTCCACCTTTGTGGGATCCTTTCCGGAGAAAGCACCGCCTCCGTGCCGTCCCATACCACCGTAGGTATCCACGATGATTTTTCTTCCGGTAAGTCCGGCATCACCGTTCGGTCCACCGATAACAAATCGTCCGGTAGGATTGATATAGATTCTTGTCTTATCATCGATCAGATCGTCGGAAACAACCGGCGCGATCACATATTTTCTGATATCCTCATGAATCTGATGCTGACTCACATCCTCACTGTGCTGGGTGGAAACCACCAGCGCGTCGATTCGTTTGGGTTGTTTTTTCTCGTCATACTCGATGGTCACCTGCGTCTTGCCATCGGCACGCAGATAAGGAAGCGTTCCGTCCTTCCTGACCTCAGATAGCTTTCTCGATAAAGAATGAGCCAAAAATGCCGGATACGGCATATAGGTTTCTGTTTCATTGGTCGCATAGCCAAACATCATTCCCTGATCTCCGGCTCCGATCTTGTCGATCTCGGCATCGGTCATACCCATGTCGGTTTTATTGAAAACGCCGTCAGCATCCGAAGCCTGCTTGGTTTCCAGCGCGTTGTCCACGCCCAGCGCGATGTCTGCCGACTGTTTATCCAGTTTTATCAGGACCTCACAGGTTTTTCCGTCAAATCCCTTGGACGGATCATCGTAGCCGATTTCACAGATGGTGTCCCGGGCTATTTTCTCAAAATCAGCCGGTCCCAAATCGGCCCCTGTCGAGATTTCTCCGATGATACACACGAAATCCGTGGTTATTGCAGTTTCGCAAGCCACACGGCTCATCGGATCTTTCTCATAAATTGCGTCAAGAATTGCATCAGAAATCTGATCACAGATTTTATCCGGATGTCCTTCCGTAACGGACTCGGATGTGAATAGAATTTTACCCATGTTCTTTTCTCCTTTCGGTAGCGCTTGTACTCCCCACACATCCTGTTTTTCCCGAAAAACCGGCTCTGTATGGGAAGGCGAACACGTTTGGTTTGATTTGGTTTACAGAAACATTTTTATTCCATCCCACTGTACGTCGAATGTCAAGCATTATCTATCCTTTGATTTCATCTCCTTCAATCCACCGGCTCATCCCCGCGCCATGGTTCCCGAAGGGACGATTGTGAAATCCGAGCTTTTCATAGAAGGATTCTTTTCCCATGGCAGACATCAGATTGACCATGATGGTTTCCCCCGGTTCCACCTGACCTTCCAGCCAGTGAAGGGTGTTTTCGATCAGAAGCCGTCCTAACCCCTGTGACTGATAATCCGGCCGCACGATCACATCGCAGATGAAATACACATAGCCGCCGTCACCGACAACACGGGTCATACCAACCGGCCTGTCACCATCGTAGGCTATAACCTTGTACAGTGCATTCGCCAGAGCGGTCGACGCCCGGTTTTCACGAATTTCTATGAAGTCGACGCTTCGGCGCAGATCATTATAATCCGGAACAGAAATGCTGTCCCGTAATTCAAATTTCGTAATATCCATGTTAATCCTTTCATGCCGCGATTTTGCGGCTTGCTCATGCGTTACCATTTACGTGAATAATAACAAACATTCTGTATTCTACTTGAATAATACTTGCTTGTCAAGAAAAAATCGTATATAATAAAACACAGTTACAGTGTCAATACTTGTTTAGTTACGAGGTACTTATGGAAACAGAAAAAAACATCCTTTATATCGAGGCATCTTCCGGCATCAGCGGTGACATGTTTGTCGCGGCTTTACTGGATCTGGGAAAAGAAGATCCGGCGATGGAAAACGGACTGAATAAAGTATTATCAAGCATTCCCGTTGAGGGATTTACAACTTCGATTTCCCGAAAAATAAGAGCCGGGATCGATGTCTGTGATTTTGATGTAAAGCCGGACCACGGATATGAAAATCACGACCATGATATGGAGTATCTGTACGGACACTCCCATCCCCACGAACACACGGACGACAATCATCACCCGCATGAGCACACACACCATTCCGGATCCGTTCATTCCCATCCCCACGAACACACGGACGACGATCATTACACGCATGATCACGTTCATCGCGGATTAAAAGAAGTCTCGGAAATCCTCTGTCAAACTGCTCTGAGTGACGGCGCCCGTACTCTGGCTCAACGCATTTTTGAAATCCTGGCAAAAGCGGAATCGCAGGCTCACGGGGTGCCGATGGATGAGGTGCATTTCCATGAGGTGGGAGCAGTGGATTCCATCGTGGATATCGTGGCAGCCGCCTACTGCATGGATTATCTGTCACCGGAACGGGTTATCGTTTCTCCCTTGACGGAGGGACAGGGATCGGTTCGCACGCAGCACGGTGTCCTTCCGGTACCGGTTCCGGCGGTAACTCATATCGTAGCAAACGAGGGATTGATCCTTCGACAGAAGAACATGACGGGTGAGCTGGTCACTCCGACGGGAGCGGCCATCGCGGCAGCTATACGAACAGAGAACAACCTTCCTGATAATTATTCCGTTCATGGTATCGGGATTGGCGGAGGAAAGAGGGATTATGAACCACCCAGCATGGTCCGCGCCATGTGGATTATGGATGCCGGCGAAAAAAAGGAATGCGATACGATCTGTCGTCTGGAAACCGATATCGATGATTGCACCGGTGAGGATCTGGGCTATGTGATGGAAAAGCTCTATGAAGCCGGGGCCAGAGAGGTTCACTTCACCCCTATTTTTATGAAAAAAAACAGACCGGCGTATGAACTGACTGTGATCACAACCGCCGATCTGCGTGAAAAATTAGAGCTTATTATTTTTAAAGAAACAACCACCATCGGCATCCGCCGACAGTGGATGGAACGAACGATCCTTCCTCGTAAATCCGTTACGGAAGAGACTCTGTTCGGTCCCGTAACAATGAAAGAAGTAACCCTTCCGGACGGCGAAGTCCGCCGGTATCCGGAGTACGAAAGTCTGAAACAGCTGGCCGAAAAAAGGGATATCCCCATCGGCCGGCTGAGAGATGAAATTCACACTCTTATTCCTGGGGCTCGTCAATCAAAACTTCCTGACGTTTGATCTTTCTCGTAGCGGACTTGATGAAAGGATACTTCCGAATCACCAGGCCTACAATCTGACGATAGGATGGCTGATTCTTGTTATACTCATCCAGCGCCGCGCGCAAACCGGCCTCAACCTCCTCCGGCGAAATTCCCTTCGCCTCGATCACATCGGGATCCGGGAAAACACGGGCCGTCAAACCATCGTTCTCACCGGTGACAACCACCTCGCCCACCAAAGGATTCAAGGCCAGCATGCCCTCCATCTCTTCGGGTGAGATATTCTCGCCGTTGGACAGGATGATCAGGTTTTTCTTTCGACCGTTAATCCATAAAAATCCATCCTCATCCAGATAACCGAGGTCGCCGGTGTGAAGCCAGCCTTCCTCATCCAGCGCTTCGTTTGTCTCTTTTTCCATTTTGTAGTAGCCGCGCATAACCGAGGTACCACGTACCACGATTTCGCCGTCCACAATCTTCACCTCCACATTCGGAAGAGGTTTTCCGATGGAACCGGCCTTATGAGCTTTGATCGAGTTTGAAGAGATAACCGGTGAGCACTCCGACATCCCGTATCCCTCGAGTACCATGACTCCGTATTTTTCATACTCCTTGATATAGTAAGGATCCAGGTGGGCACCGCCGGTAAACACAACCTTGAGATTGCCGCCCAGCACCTTCTCTCTCACCACCTCAACCGGAACATCACCCAAAGACTTGATCCGCTTGTAAATAGATTCCAGCATCAGCGGAACCATCAGCATAGTTTTGGGTTTAAACACGCCAATATTTTTCACCATGTGCAACAGAGAATCATTGATACACACGACGGATCCCAGCTGAAATCCCTTCAACCAATCCATCACCAGACAGAAGGCGTGGTGGATCGGAAGTACACACAATGATGATACTTCACCGGGCTGCACATCGTATTCCACCGCATCCACATTTGTAGCAAGGTTGTCCTGCGTCAGCATAACACCTTTACTCTTCCCGGTTGTTCCGGAGGTAAAAATAATCATCGCCAGATCATCACTGCCCGGCTTCGGATCCGCCTCCCCGGCCCTGCTCTTCAGGGTAGTCAGGCTCTCCACCACATCATCGGCGATATCGATCTCACCGTCTGTCAGGATCCATATTTTTCTCAGCTTGCTGCAAGCCTTCCGGATCGGCTCCAGCATCGGGAGACATTTTTCTCCTAAAAATAATCCCTCCGAATCCGAACGATTCACCAGATCGATCAGATCCTCCATCGGAATTCCCGCATCCAGCGGGACTGCTGTCGTCTTTCCGGTAACTATTGCCATGTAAGCTTCAATCCAGAAAATCGAATTATTCCCGATCAGAGCGATGTGCTTTCCTTCAAACCCCTCTCCGACGATCCCGCGTCGAAGTGATGAAATCTCACTTTCCAGCTCCGGGTATCCGATCTCCATGATTTCCTTTTTTTTCAGCCAGCGAACCGCTGTATAGCCGGAATAATTCTTCCCGCTGTTTTCCATCATATCGCGAATCAGCATAGGATACCTCCCCTTCACGTTTTTTTTACTCCGATAACTCCTCGATCAGCTTCAGTGCTTCTCCGATCGTAAATACTCTCGATGCATGCTCCTCCTCGAACTCCACATCAAAGGTATCTTCCACCTCTCCCAGCAACGACATAAAATCGAGGGAGCTCAGTCCCAGGTCCTCACGAAATCGCATGTCGTTGGTCATTTCCTCTGCCGGAACATTTCCGTACTTTGCCAGGATCTCCTTAAATTGTTTTTCTCTTTCCATACTCTGTTTCCTCTCTTTCTATTATAATTACAATAAGAATTATTAAACCATATCCATCAGTTCACCCAACGATATATCCGGATCCTCAATACCGGCAAATATCACCTTCATCAGGTAATAATACAAAAGCTCGATATCCTTCTCTTCCAGTGCCACCGTCTGATAATGGAATGAAAAATTGATAGAACCGTCAGCAAAGTGCGACACCGTCAAATACATCTTCTTGGTAGCGGCACCGTTGGCAAACCACTTGAAATGGAAGGGGATATTTTTCAGATTTTTGTTCTCCACCCGAAGCGGTGCCGGCTGATAAGTGAGATAGCAACTGACGTAGGTGGTGTTTTTCGGTGTTTTGAATCTCTTTCGTACCTCTTTTTCAATCAAAGCCAGATCGTAATTGCTGTGCATATACACTTTGTTCTGCATGCTCTGAATCTCGAAAGCCGCATCCAGGAAGCTGGTATCCGGTGAGATGACGGTACGGCAGGGGAACATGATGGTACGACTTCCGCCCGAACGCCATTCGTCGTGTGTCGACCTCCGGGAGATGAAATTCTGGATCGTGATGTCCTCCTGGCCTCCGTTGACCTTGGAAAGATAGGTCCGAATTCCCAGAAGTAGAAGGTTTGTCATGGAAACCTGGTTGTTCCGGCAAAAATCCATCACCCGTTTGGACGGTTCCGGCTCAAGCTGGTAGTCCTTTACCGTAACAAAGAGTTCCTTCAGTTCGATATCCGCTGCCCGAAGATTAGGATCTTTGTGTTTTTTCCGTGACTCTTCCAAAACGCCCGGTCCCTGAATATCGGAATACAGCGGTTCTCCATACTGATCCAGCATATCATCCCAGAACTTCTTATCCTTTTCAAAACGCTTCGGATTTTTCATTTTGGCCAGATCGCTCTGAAGTACTTTTTCATAATCCGGCATCGGTTCCGGCATCGGTGTACCGTATTTATAGTGACAATACACCAACAGAATATCCTCGACCATGACACCCATTCCGACCGAATCGATCAGGCGATGATCCATATGAACAAAGAATCCCCGGTAACCGTCCGGAAGGATCATGAGATAAAACTGCGCCAGCGGAATCTCATCTCCGTCCAGCGTTTCATAAGCCCACTGCTGCATCGTCGCGTCAGCTTCTTCCAGTGACAGGTTTGATAAATCCCGGATCGGAATGTCCCGTTTATCTGTTTTTACCAGATACTGTTTCACATCTCCTTTGCTATCCGGTTTTGTCAAACGCATCCGAAGACATCCATATCTTTTGAACTCGGTTTGGATGGCTTTTTTCAGCAGATCAAAATCCACGATCGTCTGCATGGATACAACGATACTCACACCGGAAACCTGCTGGGTTTTGTAGGTTCGTATCCACTGGTGATGCATATTCTGCGCGGGGGTCAACGGGTATAATTCTCTCATACGGTATCCTCCTATCTTCCGTTTTATTCACATCCGGAATTATATTCCGAAATATGTATCAATGCCGTCGGCAATTCCTTCTGCCATTTTTTTCTGAACGGACTTTTCCTGCATCATCTCATCCTCGGATGCATTGCTCATAAATCCCATCTCGATCAATGCCACAGGAATCTCACTCCAGTTCGTTCCGGTCAGATCATCTCTCTCATACAATCCCCGACTGGAGAAGCCGGTTTTCGCGCAGTAAGCATCCAGGACGCATTGTGAAAGCTTCTTGGACTCGGCACTCAGCTTCGATACATAGGGGTTGTTCTCTGACGGAAAAAGAACACTGGCACCATGAACACTTGAATCATCCACTCCGTCCGCATGGATTCTCAGACTTATGTCCGCCCCACTGTTATTTGCCGCCTGCGCCCGCTCGATATTGGTTATACTGACTTCATTTTTAGTACGGATCATATAGACATCATATCCGCGCTTAACCAAAATCTTTTTCAGTTTTTTCGCGATATCCAGATTCAACTGGTACTCCGGTACGCCGGTTGATACTCCCGAGGTGCCACTGGAGACTTTGTACTTCGTTTCCGATGCTCCCGGCCCGACAGGTTCCATACCGCTATCCGCATGCAGCTGATGCCCGGCGTCGATCGCCACCTTAAAACCATTTTGGGGAATCTCTGTTTTTTCCGGTGTCGGCGTCGGAGTCGGCTCCGGTGTAGGCGTCGGTTCCGGAGTAACTTCCGGTGTTGGCGTCGGAGGTGATACGGTCGGTGACTCTGCAGGTACCTCCGAAGAAATCGGTGTCTGTGTTACTTCCGCCACCGGCTCTGTTGACCGGTGATTTCCCGACATAAAAAGAATGATCGCTGCTTCCAGAACCAGAATCGCCAGCAACGCGATCAACACAATGATCAACCGGCGATTTCCACGAGATGAATTTCTTCTTTTATTCATGTTTTTCACTCACTTCTTAAGATTTTTAAGCTCATGATATCATATGCTATAAAGCTAGTCAACTACAATTTCATGTTTTCCATCTCCCCTTCCCAGGCGTATTTCTGAAAGGCGTTTACTACCAACGTTCCCTTATAATCATCCAGTCGCGGTTGCTTATAGGAATAGGATATATGTACATGTCCATGGGCAAAAATTTTCGGTTTAAAATGATCCAAAAAATCATAAAAACATCGGAATCCCTGATGAGGCAGATCCGTTCCGTCATTCATTCCGGCCGCCGGCGAATGGGATACAAAGATATCCACACCACCCAGTCGGGAAGCCTTACGCGTCAACCTGCGAACACGCTTTTTCATATCTTTTTCCGTATACTGATAGATTCCCCCTTTGTAATCCATGGATCCTCCCAGACCGGCAATTCGGATTCCTTCATACTCGACAACACGGTCTTCGATGCATATACATCCCTCCGGCGGATTGTTTTCATAATGTTCATCATGATTGCCGCGAACATAGTATACCGGACCTTTGAAAAATGTGGCCAGAAACGAAAGATAATTAGAGGGCAGATCACCACAGGAAATGATGATATCAATCCCGTCCAATTTGTCCTTTTCAAAAAAATCCCACAATCCCTTGTCCGGCTCGTCCGCCAAAAAAAGTATATGAGCAACCACGGCCTACCTCCCCTTGTCAATCCTTCAAGCTTGACACTCCCTGAACCTCAACCATCGTTCTGGCATCCTCCGTCAGCTCCTCCATCGTCGGAATGAAGCCGACCACGTTGTCCGCCAGCCAGTCCATCGTGATGATTTCCTCCAGTGTAAGAGGATCCGTCACCTTGACATAGTGTGTTCCGTCCTTCGTATACCGTGTTCCCGCGAAGGGATCAACTTCTCCGGAGCATATTCCTTTTTTCAAAAGCTTGATCAGACGAACAGTATCCGGAGGAAGCGTTTTCGATAGAATCACATCGATCAGTCCGGAAGACATACCCCAGAAATCATTCAGGGATTCATACTTGTTCGTGTCCGCCTCCTGTCTCCAGGTTCCGTTCAGGATACTCTGTACTGTCTTTTCATAATAAACACCCCAGTCATACACCGGCATGGCCAGCGAATCCGAAGACTCATTCCGCGCATCATATAGTCCGAACTTCCCGGATTCCTCTTTCGGACGGGTGAAATTCTGACCGGATATCAATGACAGATCCACATCATGAAGGAGCATATCCTGTCTGGGAGAATGCAGGTGAAACCACCTCAGGTAGACCTTGATCTTCGGGTTCACCATCCTGGCTCCCAGAGCAAACGCATTGATATTCGCGATCCCTCCGTAGATAGGATAATCCGCGATATAACCGATCGCGTTGTTCGGTGCCATAATCCCTGCCAGCACTCCCATCAGAAACTTCGCTTCGTGAAGCCGTCCATAGTAGGTCCGGATGTATTTACTGTTTGTGTTCAGCGAACAGTTCAGAAAACTGATCTTCGGATAATCCAAAGCGAACTTCATACTGGTTCCCACCAGCTTTTGAGAGGTGGAAAAAATTACAGTATTTCCATCTTGGATGGCCTGCTCAAAACGCTCCATTTCCTGTTCCTGGGTATCCGCTTCATAGTAGGAGCTTACCTTCACTTTGTCACCAAACGCTGCCGCCAAATGATTGGCTCCCAGATCATGCCCGTAGGTCCAGCTGGATGTATCAGTTGTTTTTGCATGGATAAATGCCACTTTCAGAGTGGAATTAACGGACTGGATCCAAAGCTTTTTCCCAAGCAAAACCCGCTTATCATCCTGTCCGGCGTCCGTGATCAGCTTCACCTCCGGTCTGTTCGGATACGCCGCAAACTCCGGCCACAGCTTTTCCACATCCCGCATCATCGTTTCCGACGTTCGGATGCTGAACTCATCCAGATCATGAACCCTCAGAAATACCAGGAAAGCATCTGCCACCGTCAACGACAGCTTCTCTCCTTTTTTCTTGAAAAAGGCAGTCGCAAACTTGATGAAGGCCGAATTGAATTCCTCCGACAGTTCTTCCGTGTAGTCTTCCTCTTTCTCCACACCGATGATTTTCAGAATCTCGGAATAACTTCCAATCTGGGTAAAGTTCAGATAGTTGATCTTTGTTTTGTCATAAAAATCCAGGAACTCATAGTAGATTTTGTTCTCCTCGGATTCATCCGGCTTTGGGATAATCCTGGTAACCTGAGCCGATGCCGTGATGGCATCGCAATACTTCAAAACACTGACCCTTTTGTTTCCTTCCATCACATAAAACCGATTGAGAAACTCATACGCTTTGATGGGGTCGTGAATCCCCTCCTGAAGATGGGATTCATACAGGTTCATCCATTTATACGCGAACTCGGAATCCGCCGGGAGCAGGGGCATAAAATTCGACGCAAAAGCATAGGTTCTTCCCTCGGTTTTGGTGCCGACAATCTGCGCGATAGGGATATCCACCAGACCGAGATCCTGTTCCTTCGCCACTTCCGTATGAGACAGAATCTCATCCAATACGCCGAGATATGGATACTCCCCTTTCATGGTTTTGTTCCGGTATTCCTTCATCCCGAGTTTATATACTTTTTCATAAACACTCATATCCATAAGCTATTTCCATACCTTTCCTTCGAAGCTGTCACGAGCTCATCCGATCCGTTCCCCACCAGTCTCCGTCCGTCCCGATCAGGATCATGTTTTGTCTCTCCAACGGCCCGCATTCTTTTTTGCAGGCAAACATATCCGTATTTTTGAAATTCCGTTTCAGAATCTCATATTCCAGGATCCCGGGCATAGACCGTGGCCCCTTCACAGCCGTGATCAGATTAATGATGTAGATACCTCCCGGATTCAAACACTTTTTGATGTTTCTGACCTGCCGGTCCTTCAGCAGATCGTCATCCATCCGGTTCGATACATAGGCATCGTTTATGATCAGATCGTAGGTTCGATCTGTTCTCTTCAAATAGTCATTGGCATCCTCAATGAACACCTCCAGCCTTCTGTCCTCCGTGAGATTGTATTCGCGATACAGATCATCCAGATAAAAATAATGCAGTGCCAGCTGGTACATCCCCGGATTGAACTCCACCACATCGATATGTTTATCCGGGTAATTGTGAATATAGTACTTGGGAAAAGAGAATCCCGCCCCGCCCAGCATCAACGTCTGTTTTATCCCGGGTCGCCGATGCAGGGGAATGGCGAAGTCCTGCGTGTATTTAAACACCAGATCATAATGCCGTCCTTCCTCCATATATACTGCGGATTCTCTCGTATCGTCCACCAAAAGGAGGCGGAGAAGCTCGTTTTTTTCGATTACTTCCTTCACTTCAATCCGGCCGTAACCGGGTTCATTTTTCATAAAAATAATCCGGCCGGCACGGGGAAACACATCTTTTTTGTTTTGCAATTCTACCTCTTTTCTTTCTCCTTCCCGTCATCATCCAGCGACAGCTCTCCCTCCTCGGCCAGCTGGATAAATGCTTTCACGTAGGTTTCGTTCAACTGCGATCCGGCGATGGACTCCAACTCCTGCAGAGCAACGGACAGAGGAAGTCTGCTACGATACGGACGGGTGGAATACATGGCATCAAACGTATCGGCTACTGCGATCAGCTGGGCAACCGGCGGAATCTCATCGCCGCGAAGCCCTTCCGGATAGCCTCCGCCGTCAAATCGTTCATGATGATAGCCGGCTCCCTGCGCCAGATCCCCCTCGACCGTGATCTCATCCAGGATTTCCTTGCCCCGGGTGGTGTGGGATTTCATGATCTCATATTCTTCATCGGTCAACCCCTCCGGTTTATGGAGAATCTTGTCCGGGATCGCCACCTTTCCGATGTCGTGCAAAAATGCGATGTTTTTATATCGGCGAACCTCTTCTTCCGTAAACCCCAGCCGTCTGGCCAGTTTTTCCGTATACAGTGCTACACGTAGGGAGTGGCCTTGCGTATACTCATCCTTCGCATCGATCAATCTGGCAAACGCACGGATCATCTGATCCACGAAATCCCGCGTTTTTTCGCTCTTCTTTCGGGTTAGCCGGATTCTCTCCCACAGAAAAATGACCGCAATGAGCGCTCCCACGATCAATCCGGAAACAAACCACAGTATGCCTGACATCATCTCGCACTCCTCTCCTTATCCTTCCTTCACGGTTCCCATGCGGACAGGATTTTTACGGAATCGCTGAACAAATCAGAGTTTCCTTAATATTATATCAACAATTGACAGAAAATGCAAATACTGTTATAATCGTGAGAGTGCAAAAGATTTTCGCGTCTTGTATACCATATGTGTTAGGAGGTTTGTTTACTCATGACTTCGATTCGTCAGAGGCTCAGGGAATTGAAGACCGTCCGCTTCGACTGGATGCTGATGATCATTCTGTGTTCCCTTCTGGGCTTTATCGTTGAGAATATATGGAATTACTTCACAAACGGATATGTAGATAATCGGAATATGTTTCTGCCGTTCCTTCTGGGATATGGTATCGCAATCCTTCTGGTTTACATATTTTTCGGTGTTCCGACAAAAAAGACTCTTCCGTTGTATTTTCTGAAGGTTCTTGTGTTCACCACGGCTGCCGAGATCGCACTGGGATACACCGTGGAAGCCATCTGCGGGTTCCGTTACTGGGACTACACACCGCTTCCGCTTCACTTCACTCCCTATGCATCCGTGATCACTTCACTGGGATTCATGTTGATCGTCAGCCTGTTTATGTACTTTTATTTTACACCTTTGATGAAGCTGTTCAAGTCCTGGAGCACCCGGAAACCGGTTCGCGTCCTGACCACCATCCTGATTGTTCTGATGGGGATTGACTGGATTGCCAGCTTCGTCCGGATGTTTATCCTGCATAGCAGCAACGAGACCTGGATTTTCAGCAGAGATTTGTACGCGTGGATAACCACAAGAGAGATGGTGGTTGTCGTGGCAATGTTTTTCGTGTACAGTTTCCTCGGCTGGTGTATGGAATCGTGTTGGATCTCTTTCCTGAACAAAAAATGGACCAACCGCGGAATGATGCATCTCCCGCTCTGTCCGATTTACGGATTCGGTGAGTTTGCCGGTTATCGCCTTCTGCTTCTGCTTCCCCACAACTACATCCTGTACTTCGTCATCGGACTGGTCTTCTGCACCATTCTGGAATATGTGGTGGCAAAAGTGATGATCGCAAGAACCGGTTATCTGTGGTGGGATTATACCAAAAGACCTTTTAATTACAAGGGAATCCTGAGTCTGGAAAGTTCTCTGATGTGGGGACTCATCGCCGTAGTGGAGATGGCCTTCCTTCACACGGGAATTGAGGGACTCTTTATGGGGATTCCGACATATATCCTGGCAATGATTGTGATCGGCCTGATCCTGATCACAATCGGTGATCTGATCTACACGATCCGCCAGGTAAAAACCGAGGGTATGAAGGCCGAAGAAAACAACATCATGAAAGTCAGATAATCCGGAACGGAGGAATCTATGGAGAAATCATACTGCTTCGATCAACGGATCATCGAACGCTACCACGAGATCACTTCGATCCTGATCCGTCAGCACCTGACCGTCACTACGATGGAAAGCTGTACAGGCGGCCTGATCGGTGCTCTTCTGTCCGATCAGGAAGGCGCATCCGGAGTGATTCCGGGCGGATTCTTCACCTATTCCAACGAAAGCAAGTTCATGTACGGTGTTCCGCCGGAGATTGTCCGATCCTACGGTGTTTACTCCACGGCAACCGCCAGCGCCATGGCGTCGGCCTGTCGCGAAAACTACGCCACGGATATCGGCATCGGGATCACCGGTTCCATCGGGACGGTCGATCCCAACAACCCGGAAAGCGTCCCCGGCCATGTATATATCGCCGTGGATTATAAAAATGTCACCACCGGCCACAAACTGATTCTCGACACACCGGCTGATACTCCTTATTTCCGGTGGAACAGCCGGTTTCAGATTGCAGATGCCGTGGCGGAACAGCTTATGATCCTTTTGAACTAGGCATCGGCAAGTGAAGGCAACGAAGCAGGTGGAAAAACAGACAAGTAATATGGTCCGGTTATTTGGTGTCAGTAGCACTAGGCTCGGCAAACCACATCTGGCACCGATGCACCTGGTAACCGAAGGAATCCCCGGGCATCCCGCAGTATTCGAAAAACGCTCCCATCACCTGCTCCGGTTTGACCGTGTTGGCGCTCATGGAAGGAAGCTTCAGAAAAATACTCTCTCCCTCGTATACCGGATGCAATTCCGGTAATTTTTCACCGATCTTTTGCTCGAATATCTCTTTTTCAAAAGCATAGGCCAGAATCTCCGGCTTGATATCCAGCTGTTTTTCCGATTTCTTTGTCTTTTTGGTGATCACGATTGATTCCTGATCCAGAAAACTCTCAAATCTCTCCCGATACTCCGACGGAAATACGTCCGGTTCTTTTTCTGTCACCATATACGCCGAGGCCTGCAGCATCGACATGGAGTTTTTAAATCCATCCGGCATCCTCTCGATATCCGTGATGAAAACATCCTCCGTCAGGCAGGCGTTCAATTTTCTCATCAACACTTCCGGCTCATCCTCAGAAGGGGAAAATTCCACATCGATATAGTCCCCGTCCGTGGTGGCACCGACTCCCAGCGGTGAGGCAAAGCTCATCAGCTGATGGGGCGAATATCCCTGTGAATAAGCTACCTCCAATCCGGCCCTGCGTATCGCCTTCTGAAAAAATCGCATCAGATCCAAATGCCCGATAAACCGGACGGGACCGGTTTTGGTAAATCGCATTCGCGTTTTGTACCGTTCAGTCTGTTCCGGCATAAATACCTCCCGAAATATGAAAAGAGCCTACCATCTGCTTCAACAAATGATAGGCTCCGATTCTCTGCGCTATAAAAATCATCCCTGAGAGATAGCACCTGTCGGGCATACAGCCTCGCAGGAACCACAATCCAGGCAGCTATCCGGATCAATCTCATACTGAGAATCACCCTGAGAGATAGCACCAGCCGGGCACTCTCCGGCACATGTTCCACAACTAATGCAAGCGTCAGAAATTACATAAGCCATAATTCATATCCTCCTTATTTCTAATTGAACTGCATCTACACTCAGCGCGGATGCAACTCGTCTGCCACACTGATAAGATACCACATTTTCCCCTTAATTGCAAGTACAAATCACCCGCAAACGTCCTAATTATGGTTAGTCAAGACTTACTTCCGGGCTTCTCCCGAAGCGACTTATTTCCTTACAGTCTCTCCTGAAGCTCTCTTGTCAAGCTCTCATAACCGGGCTTACCGAGGAGTGCGAACATATTTTTCTTGTAGCTCTCCACACCGGGCTGATCAAAAGGATTGACACCCAGCATATATCCGCTGACACCGCAGGCATACTCGAAGAAATAGAACAGCTCCCCAAGGAAGAACTCATTTTTCTCCGGAACACGGATCACCAGGTTCGGAACGTTTCCGTCGGTGTGTGCCAGCTGCGTTCCCTTCATCGCGGATTTATTGATAAAGTCCATGGTTTTTCCGGCCAGGTAATTCAAACCGTCCAGATCCTTGCTTTCATTCTCGATGGTGATATCCGTCAGCGGAATCTCCAGCTCCAGCACGGTTTCATACATCAGACGGGAACCGTCCTGGATAAACTGTCCCATGGAGTGAAGATCTGTCGTAAAATCAACAGATGCCGGGAAGATTCCTTTCTGGTCTTTGCCCTCACTCTCACCGTATAACTGTTTCCACCACTCGGAGATATAATGAAAGGCCGGCTCGTAGTTGGCCAGAACCTCCACACTTTTTCCTTTCTGATGGAGGATGTTCCGTACGATGGCATATTTCATCGCGTCGTTCTTCTCGGTAGCCGTTTCCAGACACAGCTCTCTCATAGACTGTGCCCCCTTCATCAGCTCATCGATATCGGCTCCGCTCACAGCGATGGGCAGAAGTCCCACTGCCGTAAGTACCGAAAAACGTCCTCCTACATCGTCCGGAACCACAAAGGTCTCATAGCCCTCCTCTGTAGAAAGCACCTTCAGTGCTCCCTTCGCGCGGTCCGTGGTAGCATAGATTCGCCCGGCTGCCTCTTCTCTCCCGTACTTTTTCTCCAAAAGCTCTTTAAAAATACGAAAAGCGATGGCCGGCTCCGTAGTTGTTCCGGATTTACTGATCACATTGACGGAGAAATCCCGATCTCCGATCGTCTCGATCAGCTGGGACAGATAGGTCCCGCTCAGGGAATTCCCGGCATAGTAAATCTCCGGCGTTTTTCTGACGGATTTATCCAGTGAATTGTAAAATCCGTGACGCAGAAACTCGATCGCTGCTCTGGCTCCCAGATAGGATCCACCGATTCCGATGACAACCAGAACCTCCGAATCGGATTTGATTTTCTCGGCTGCCGCCTTGATACGGCTGAACTCTTCCTTATCATAGTCAATCGGGAGATCGATCCATCCGAGGAAATCGTTCCCCGCTCCGGTTTTCTTTTCCAGTGTCTCCCTGGCAGCATTCGCTGCTGCTTTCATCTGGACAACTTCCTCGTCACGAATGACATTGGCCGCCAGTGTGTAATCAAAAGATACATGCTTATCCATCTTACCTGTTATTCCTCCTGTATTTCATCCTTTTTTATCTGCTGTTGCTTCCGGATTGGTACTATTTTCAACCCAGCGTTTTCCATCTTACCATCAATTAACGACGCTGTCAATGATATCCACGATTTTTTTCACGGCATCTCCGTGCCCGCCGTTTTTCATCGCTTCGATGAATTCTTCCTTCTTTTCCCAGGCTGTCTCCACTGCCGTCAGCAGTGTTTCACTGGTGAGATCCTCCTCCTTCAGAACCAGACTGAAGCCCTGTCGTTCAAACGATTCGGCATTCAGGATCTGGTCGCCACGGCTGGCTTCCAGAGAAAGCGGGATGAGGATGTTCGGTTTGTGAAGCGCAGCCAGCTCGCAGATTGCATTGGCACCGGCCCTCGAGATCACCAAATCAGCCGCTTTCATCAAATCCTTCAATTCTTTTTGAATGTATTCGAACTGAATATATCCCTTTTTTCCGACCAGAGATTTGTCCAGCTTTTCCCGGCCACACAGATGAACCACCTGATAATTCATCAGAAGCTGAGGCAGGATCTCTCTCACGGCTGCGTTCACCCGGACCGAACCCAAGCTTCCTCCGATGATCATGATCACCGGTTTACTGTCATCAAATCCGCAGAAATCAAGCCCCTTTTTTTTGTCTCCCTCAAAGAGCTCTTGACGAATCGGTGAACCCGTCACCTGAGCCTTTCCCTCCGGAAGATGCTTGATCGTCTCCGGGAAGTTGGTACAGATCACATCGGCGGACTTGATACAGAGCCGATTGGCCAGTCCCGGCGAAATATCGGATTCATGAAGGATGCAGGGTACATGCTTCTGTGCTGCCGCCTTAACTAACGGCACCGTGACAAATCCACCCTTGGAAAATACCACATCCGGCTGAAGTTCCCTGATCAGCTTCCGGGATTCGTGATATCCCTTCTGAATCCGGAACGGATCGGTGAAGTTTTTTAAATCAAAATACCTTCTCAGTTTCCCCGACGATATGCCATAATAAGGAACATCAAAGTTTCCGATCAGTTCCTTCTCCATCCCTTCTTTGGAGCCTACATAGAAGACCTCATACCCCCTTTTTTCCAACTCGGGCATCAGTGCGATATTCGGGGTAACATGACCTGCCGTTCCTCCTCCTGTCAGGATAATCTTCTTTCCGGCATTGCTCATAATCATAATCCTCCCTTTCCGGTTGTGCCTTCCCTATTCCATATTGGCTTTGATCTTTTCCGCTGTCTCCGCCAAATCGGACGGCATCTCACCCGGCTTCCAGTGCATACTGATCGAGTCTCCCTTGAAGCGGGGGATCACATGGATATGAAGATGGAACACCGTCTGTCCGGCTACTTCTCCGTTGTTCTGCAGAATGTTTACCCCGTCACATTGATAGGTTTTTTTCAATGCCGCAGCTACCTTCTTCGCCACACAGATCGCATTCGACAACGCCTCGTCGGAAATATGGAATACGTCTTCCGCATGCTCCTTCGTCAGCACGATCACATGTCCTTTTGCCGCCGGATTTACATCCAGAATAGCCTTGCAGGCATCATCCTCATAGACTGTGGCCGAAGGGATTTCACCGGCTATTATTTTACAGAAAATACAATCACTCATATCAAACCTCCATTCCGCAATTTTGTGATTCCTAACTCTACTGTTCTTCTTCCTCCGGCTGCTCACCAAACCGGAATAAAGTATCAAAATTTCTCACCATCGTAAAGTTTCCGTTTACCGAAGGCATATCTCCCTTCATGAAAGCTCCCTGGAAGGACTTTTCTCCGGCCAGGATGTCCTTCAAAACATTGGTACGAACCCGTGCCGTCACGTCCGGCTTGCCCCGTTTGGAGCCGGTTCCCAGAGAGGTCCGGTAGATATCCAGTGCCTCGTTTTGGATCTCTATGATCAGCGAAGAATTCTCGTCCTCCAAATCCAGCTGATAGATGGCTTCCAAATCATCCATGGGATAAAAATGCTCCCGCAAAGTATCGATATAAAAATCCTTTTTCGGCGCCTCTCCGACCATTCCCTTAAAGAGATTGGTCAGCTCTTCGATATCCTCTTTTTGTTTTTTCACATATTCATCGTTCGCCACAAACGCAGACAGCTGTTCACTTTCCTGCGGTGTCAGCGACATGGTCGGTGACCTCAGAACCGTTTCCTTCACCTGCTTGTTGCTGTTCGGAAATGCCGCCATATGCTTGGAAATCGTCCGGTAGAAATTCTCCGTCTTTTTCTCGATCGCCAGATTGTACTCCGCGCTTGTTTCGAAATCCACATGATTTGCTACATAGGCACACATCCCCTCACAAGGAATTCCGCCCAGCATCTCCCACGCACGGATCAGCGAAAATTCAGCCTCCCTCTCTCCGTAGGTCGTAGCCATTACCACCGGCAGCATGTAGATTTTTTTAATCTCCTCTTTGTCCCCGTACAGCCAGCAGGCGTCCAGAAACTGCTGCATAAATCCGCCGATTCCGAACCACTCCAGAGATACCGCCAGAATCACGGCATCCGCTTCCCGCAGCGTTTTCGGAAGCACCATGATGGAGCTTTTTTCCTCGAAGAGATTGTATCTCTCAACCGTGACGCGAAGCTCATCGAGAACCTTTGCGATCCGCTCGATAACATAGATGGTCGGATCATCAATCAGGCCCCGCCCGCCGTAGTAAATGTTAACTTGCATACTTACTCTTGCCTCCACTTTTTCCGAGTGTCATCAAAACGCAGAGCAAAGCCCCTGCGACAAACCCTCCCGCATGTGCCGAAAAGCTGATGGAAGGATCGAGATATCCACTGTACAGACTCAGCCCCATGAAGATCAGGTACCTCAAAACCTCCGTCGACCTCCGTCCGATGTTTCTGCGGATCAGGATCACCAACAACGCTCCGGACAGCCCGAAAATCGCCCCGGACGCTCCGCAGGACACATTTCCTTCCGCACCCAGATACATATTATATACGATTGTGACAACTCCTGCAAGGATTCCCGAAAAAAAATACAGAAAAAAATACTTTATGTGTCCTAACGTACTCTCCGTCGCGTATCCGAGGATCAGAAGGGAAATCATGTTGTTAAAAAGATGTGTCGGTCCGAAGTGAAGAAAAAAATGAGTGATCAGTCGCCAGTACTCATGATCCTGCGTCACCAGAGGATCATACAGCCCTCCCATACGGATCATGTAGTCAGTATCCTCTGTCGATCCGGTGGCTTCGATAATGAAAAATACAACAACATTGATCGCCACCATCACGAATGTCACCCAGGGCAAATCCGACAGCCGCCGGGAAGCGGGAAAAAAATCTGTTCTCTCAAATACCATAAAAACCTCACAGCACAGGACAACAAAAGAGCCGCCGTGTGCAATCAACAACGCACACGGCACCTCTCCGAAAGACGTTTCTCATCCTACTCGACTTCATCCATTCTGGCACGGATATTCTGCATTCGCAGATCCAAAGCCGTACTGATCTCCGCACAATCCTTCAGTTCTGCCCGGAGTTCATCGATGTTATGTCCCTTTTTGTAGTAGATCTGGTGCTCCAGACTCGCCCAGAAATCCATAGCTATCGTTCGAAGCTGAACCTCAACCTTCATGAATCGTTTTTCGTTATGCAGAAAAATCGGCACCTCGACGATCAGGTGAAGGCTCCGGTACCCGTTGGGCTTGGGCTCCGCGATATAATCCTTTCGTTTGATCAGGTTGATGTCATCCTGCTGCAAGATACACTCACTCAGAAGGTATATATCCTCCGGAAAAGCACAGATCACACGGACTCCGGCGATATCGTTCAGATTTTTCTCGATAGACTCTGCCGAAAACGGCAGGTTTTTTCTCTGAAGCTTCTCGATGATACTCTCCGGAGACTTCAAACGGGTTTTGACCGTTTCGATGGGATTCCGATCGTACTCCGCCGAGAAATCTTCATTCAACACATTGAACTTCGTTTCAACCTCCATGATCGCGCAGTTATAATATGCCATCAAAGTTCGAAACGCTTCCCCCTGCTCGATGAACCTCCCGATGGAGTCATTCGACATGAGGTTTTCCATGAAGTTCTCGTCAAAATAAAGCTCGTTGCTCCCGACCGTACCCGCCATTTTTCCTCCCTCGCTATCTGTCACAGCTTGGAAATCTCCACATGGGCCTTCTTCCCGGCATCCAACTCGATACTGGCACTGAGTTTTCCGGCAATATTGGTCTGAACGCTTCCGGCTGACTCCCCGTCCACATCCATCCGATACACGGAGTCCGGCTCCAACTCTACCGTAAAGGAAATATCTCCGGGCGCCTCCACATCAAAGGAAATCGATGTGTTGTCACCTTTGAAATTCGTGACTGTCGATCCCGGCACCGATTCATACACCATGGCTCCGTTCCGCTCAAGTCTGGTTATCTCCTTGAACGTTTTGATTTTGTAGGAAGCCCCGTCATACGGAAAATCCGCTTTTTTTGTCTTCGCACCCAGCTCGTAATTGCCAAAGCTCAACGTTCCGTCTCTCTCCTCACGGATGAGTTCCTCTACTACACTCATATCAATCCTCCAGTCTGACCGACCGTAGCCCCGGCCGGAAAAATGTTGCGATGACCTCACCGGCATCGCACCTCACGCATCATCTTCTATGATTATACACTATCCGGATCATTTTTACAACCTTAAAATCGAGATAATGCCGGGACATAATTCTCTCACTGTTTCCCTAATTCTCTCACATGTCGGATTCCGATCAGTCTGGTTCCCGGAAAATCCTCCCCGGCCTTCTCCAACGCCTGGCGGTTGCTCTCCGGCAGAATAATGGTGGTATATCCGGTCTTGATCGCTTCCCGGACCCTTCGCTCAGCCTGGGATACGGCCCGCACTTCTCCGACCAGACCCACCTCCCCGAAAAAAACTGTCCGGGAATCAAACGCCTTTCCGGTATGACTGGAAATCAACGCCGCCACCAGCGCCAGATCCAAAGCCGGCTCCGTGATCCTCATCCCGCCTGCCACGTTGACATAGGCATCGCAATCTCCGGTTGTCAGACCGATCCTTTTTTCCAGGACGGCCATCAACAGGTTTACCCGGTTATAGTCCGTTCCGACCGCGGTACGCCTCGGAACAGGAAAACTCGACCGACACACCAGTGCCTGCACCTCGATCAGAAAGGCTCTCGACCCCTCCATCGCGCAGACTACCACCGATCCGGCCTCATCCTCCAGCCGGCCCTGCATCAGATATTCCGAGGGATTCGGCACCTCAACCAGTCCCTGTTCACGCATTTCAAAAACGCCTACCTCATTGGTGGAACCAAACCGGTTTTTGACCCCGCGAAGCATCCGGTACATGGCGGTTTTATCGCCCTCAAAATACAGCACGATATCCACCATATGCTCCAGCATTCTGGGGCCGGCCACGTTTCCTTCCTTCGTCACGTGCCCGACGATAAAAATGGTGATGTTTCTACTCTTGGCAAGCTGCAACAACGTTCCGGTAATTTCCCGAACCTGGGAAACCGAACCCGGTGCCGCATCCACGCTCTCCTCAAAAATCGTCTGGATCGAATCCACCACCAGTACGGAGGGTTGCACTTCGTCCACCGCCCCGAGGATGGCACTCATCGCCGTCTCGGAAAAAAGCAGCATGCCCTCAGCGAACTCACCGATACGGTCCGCCCTCAGACGTATCTGTTTTTCCGATTCCTCTCCGGATACATAAAGCGTCCGGATACCTTTTCCGGAAAGCAGCCGGCAGGTCTGCAGCAAAAGGGTGGATTTTCCGATTCCGGGATCACCGCCCACCAGGATCAGGGAACCGGGTACGATCCCTCCTCCCAGAACACGGTCAAGCTCCGGCATTCCCACCGGTTGTCTCAGGTCAGCCGCCGTCTCCACGTCACGGATGGTGACCGGTTTTTTCTTCTCCCCGATCCCGGCAGCCGCTCTTTTTCTCGATTCGGAAACAGCTCTGGTTTTCAGCTGCGCCGCCTGACCGGCCGGTGCTTCCACCAGCGTGTTCCAGGCCCTGCACCCGGGGCATTGCCCCTGCCATTTGGATACTTCCGTACCACATTCTTTGCAGAAAAACAAAGTTTTACTCATTCGCGTTCTGTCCCTTGGGTTCGTTGTCAGCATTCATCAAGGAGGAGATATCAAAAATCATTCCTCCGTCCCCGCCGGTAGCTTTCGGGAGCACACCGTCCCATTTGTCCAGCATTTTGGACATAAGAACGTTTTTCGACAGGGATTTTTCGAGGGTTTCGTTGGCCCTGGCTTCCGCTTCCGCCGTAGTCTGTTTCACCTTAGCGTCCGCCTCTGCCTTTTCGATATTTTTCTTATTCTCGATCGCCTGTGTCTCATAGGACATCTGGGACTGCTGTTTCTGCGCGATCTTCTGATCGTACTCTTCGTCAAACTGGGCGTTGTTGATAACCACCTTGTTGACTTTGATCGTCCCTTCGCCGTACTTCTGATCCAGCGATTCCTGAACGCAGGTCTGCGCCTTCGGCTCGAGGATGGAACGGTTCGTAACATCCACCGGAGACAGTGTTTTCGAACTGGTCTTGATAGCCGATGCCACCAGGGATTCCCCTACCAGACTGTCTTCATAATTGGATACATTTGCCGCGATCCAGGCTGATTTTTCCGGGTTGATCTGATAGGTAACCGTTACACCGGAAAAAGTGACCGTGTTTCGCTCCAGGGTCTCCGATACGATCTGCTGATCCTCGAACACCATATCCTGCTGTTTGTTATTTACCAGATTGATTTACTGCGCCAACGGAACCCGGAAATTGAATCCGTT
>JAFYBS010000155.1 GCA_017540125.1 Eubacterium sp. | reverse complement strand
TGCGTTTGATTTTATGCATTTTGTTCAAACCAGGATTTCGACGATCGATGTGTACGGAACCTTCTTCATCATCGCCATGTTCTTCTTCATGTACTGGTATCATCAGATGAGTTTTTACGATACCAAATTGTGGAAGACATTTATCCCTCTTCTGGGAGCGGCGTTGTCGATGGGCTTCGGTTGCGCGTCAAAGTGGACCGCCGTATACGCGGCGGCGGGAATGGGAATATTTTTCTTCGCGACGATGGTTCGGCGATACCGGGAATTCCGCATCGCTTCGGCCAATCCGGACGGAAGTACGAACGGGATCAGCCATGCCCATATCATCGAGGTGTGGTGGAAGTATCTGTGGATCACCCTCGGTGTCTGCGTGGTGCTTTTTGTCGGCCTGGCGGGACTGATTTATCTGCTCAGTTATATCCCGTTCTCAAACGGAACGGACATGGGACTTTGGGATCGGATGATCAAAAATCAGACGGATATGTTCGACTATCATTCCAAGCTGGAAGCGACCCATCCGTATTCCTCGGTATGGTATGAATGGCCGCCGATGATACGTCCGGTGTATTATTACAGTATGACCACGCTGGATGGATTGAAGGAGGGAATCTCTGCTTTCGGAAACCCCATGGTCTGGTGGGCAGGGATACCGGCATTCTTTTACATGTTGTACCGGATGGTTCGGTATTCGGACGGAAAAGCGATGTTCCTGGGATATGCCTACCTCGTTCAGCTGGCGCCCTGGATTCTCGTGACACGTTGTACCTTCGCGTATCATTATTTTCCGAGTGTGCCCTTCATCGTTCTGATGATCGTTTACACCATGTGCAAGCTGGATGAGAGGGAGAATAAAAAATGGCGCCGCTGGTGTTATGTATATCTGGGAGCGGCTATCTTCCTGTTCTTCCTGTTCTATCCGGTGCTGACCGGAACGGGAATCACGGATTCCTTTGCCAGAGACGGTTTGCGATGGCTGCCGGGTTGGGTACTGTGCTGAGGTAGGAGAGAGGTTCTATGAATCGTGATGAATATAAGGTGTGTCGGGAGTATGCGGCACTCGATCTGATCTTCAGTTTGTACGGGATCAGCGAATCGGATTTGTTTGACCGGTTTGTCGCGGAGCTATTGAATCCGCTTTTGGAGCTTATGGCAAAATCGGATGATCCCGCTCGCTTAAGGAAATGGATGGATCAGACCGCCGATCCTAAACTTAGAAAGATGCGGCAGGAGAATAAGGACCGGATGGAGTACTTCACGGCAGTGACGGATCGTTTGGTTGCTTATGAATATGTTCTGAACCGGATCGAGTTGCGGTTTTCGCCGGAGGAGAAGCTGGATGATTTTTTGAAATCCAATCCGGAGGATGCCTTTTTAAACCGCATGATCATGTATCTGACGCGGGGAGGAGACAAAAGGGTATTCGGTACCAGGTTGCAATCCGTCGTCGGGGAGGTCCCGATCCAGATTACGAAAAATAAACTGTTTGAGCGAATCGACCATGCGTTTTCTCTGTATCTCGATTCGGATGAGACCGCTATCGACGAGCTGATCTATATGCTTCGGATGGTGGGACTGGCGGCACCGTCCGACCGGTTTTCGGAGGACTATCCGGAGTTGGCAAAGCCGCTGGCTGATTTTGAGGAAGCGGACCTGGCGGAGTTGTCCGAACAGGAATACAACGTTCTTCGGGACGAGATTTATTCGCTGTCGGAAAAGCTGCAGCAGGTGATGGATGAGTATAATGGGCTCCAGCGGTGTGTCAACGACCTGCTGGCACTGTGTGTGGTGAGTCGGCGGCTGCCCGGGGATGAGAACATTTTTGAAGAAAACGAAGAAAAGGCACTGAAGTCCTGCGCCTCCGGACACTTCGTGGAGGAGCATCTGGTTCCTCTGGAGGGGCGGATCGAGGGATTGACGGTGCGTCTGGAGCGGATCATGTCCCAGGTGGAGGCACCGGATATGAATCTGTGGGAGGAAGAGGAATATCAGGATGTGGCGACACTGGCCAGACTGCTCTCCAACAGTCTTTTTGCCGATATCGATCCTCTGTTTGTCGAGACCAGGCAGGTGACGAGGGAGTTGATCCGGGAGAAGGAGGAGGTTCTGTTTGCCGAGCTGTCGGAATCGATGAAGTCTTCTCCGCGGCCGGTCCGCTAAGCGATCATCGCCAAGGTGCTTGAGAAGCTTCCTCCGTTTTTACGGAATCAGCAGGAAATCGAGGAATATTTTCGTGTCAATCTGTTCGGATGCCGGGACAAGGCGGAGCGTTGTGCCGTGATGGCGATTCTGATCGAGATGGAAGAAAAGGAAAATCAGGGAGGCGTAGAGGCATAGATGCTGTATTGGTATCGAGGGCTGATGCTCGGAAAATGGGTGAAGAGTAAGCCTGAAAAACATATCCGTAGAGTGGAACAGTACTACCGCGCCAGGCCGAAAAGCAGGATTTTCAGTGATAAAGAACGGTTATGGGAGCGGTTTGCAGCGAAAAAGATCCCCTGGAGAGGGTATTTTATCGTAACCAGAGCGCTCAATCCGGAAAATCTTTTCGATGTGATGGGAACGAGACAGTGGGTGCTTCGTCATTATTCGAGGACGGATCTCTATGTGATCGGTCTGTATACGTATCGGGAGGAAGCACTGGAAGCGGTACAGGATCTGCTGGTGGAAGGGTATCAGAAGGATACCGGGTTTGATCCGAGGAAGAGGTTTTCCAATGATAAGGATTTTATGACGCTGAATGAAAAACAAGTGATGCCTTTGAGGGAGCAGGAGAAAGATAGAAGGTAGTGTATGGTCGTTCTGTCTGTGTTAAAATGGATCGGGATCGTGCTGGGATGGCTGGTTTTGGGCCTTCTGGCGCTGGTTTTGCTTATCCTTCTTCTGGTCCTGTTTGTTCCGGTGCGATACCGTGTGGGGCTTCGTACCGGTGAGGAGGAGAGGTTCAGCTACGGGATTCACGTCACCTGGATCCTGCACGCGATCAGTGTCCGGAAAAAACTGGATGAAGATTCGATCGTAATCCGGATCCTGGGGATTCCGGTCAGCAGAATGGGAGGAAGTGCTCCTGCCGGAGAAAAAGCGGCGTCAGGGGAACCGCCGGATGAAGAGGAAGAGATCCTGCCGGAACCGGCAGCTGAGACTAAACCGGATCCGCCGGATGAAGAGGAAGAGATCCTGCCGGAACCGGCAGCTGAGACTAAACCGGAACCGGCGGTGGAAGAAACGACAGATACCGGTCCGGAGGAGGAAGAGCCGGAGAGAATACCGCTGATTTCGGAAAGTGAGGAAACGCCGAAAAAAGGTCCGATTTCCCGCATTCGGGAGAAGATTGACCGGATGAAAAGTAAGATTCGTGAGAGAATTAAGAAATTTGGCTTTCTTTTTTTCCGATTATCTAGTATAATGGATTTGGTAAAGGATAGCTCCGTTCGGAATACGGTTAAAAAACTGCTGAAGGAAACGGTTCGTATGGTCCGCTATGTCGGGCCGAAAAAGATCACCGGGACTTTGGAATTCGGAACAGGGGATCCGGCGAGTACCGGATTGATCCTCGGAGGAGTGAGTCTCATGAGGACCGCTCACCGAAAGGGAGTCTCCATCACACCGAATTTTGAAGAGAAGTGTCTGGTGGGGAATTGCGAGCTCAGAGGCCGGATCCGTGGGGTGTATTTTGTACGGATGGCAATTCGCATCTGGTTTGACAAGGAGGTTCGCCGTCTGTGGAAACGCTACCGGCGGATGAACAAACAGGTCAAAAAACGACAGAAAGAGCTTTCCCTGTAAGACAGTTGACAGAAAACGAAAAACAGAAAATATAAAACCAGGAGGATAGATTCATGGCAGAAAACAATTTCGGAGAAACAGTAGAGTCTTTGTTTAAGGGGATGGATGCTTTCATCTCAACAAAGACGGTGGTTGGTGACGCGGTTAAGTTCGAGGACGGGACGATCGTTCTGCCGCTCGTGGATGTCAGCTTCGGTGTGGCAGCGGGTGCTTTTGCCAACGACTCGGACAAAAAGAATAACGGTGGAGGCGGTATGGGTGGAAAAATCCAGCCGAGTGCCGTGTTGGTGATCAAGGACGGTTCATCCAAGCTCGTGAATGTCAAAAACCAGAGCAGCATGACGAAGATCTTGGATATGGTTCCGGATTTTGTCGACAAGTTCACCGGTAACGATGAGGATAAGAAGAAAAAGGACAAGACTGACGAACCTTCCATCGAGGACAGTTCAAACGGAGAATGATACGACAGGACGAGTAAATGGGACAATACAGCGAAAAAAATAACATCGTCATCAGTGATGTTCCTCTGCCGGAAGACAGCGGGATGAGTTTGATCGGATATCTGTACCAGGCCGGTATCAATGACGGCCTGACTCCGATCGAACAGCTGGCCGAAGCGCAGAGCGGGACAGACGCGATGACAGGATTATATACGAAGAACGCATTTTTCATCCAGGCAGAGCGTTA
Organism: Eubacterium sp.; assembly: GCA_017540125.1. Lineage (GTDB taxonomy): Bacteria > Bacillota > Clostridia > Lachnospirales > Lachnospiraceae > Eubacterium_F. Next base: position 288 of record JAFYBS010000155.1, on the reverse strand, counting down.
TCTGGAGCGAAAGAAAAATGCGTCCTTTTGTGTTGTCGCGATTGATATCAATCATTTTCGCTTGTTTAACCAGGTCTTCGGCCGGAAGCTGGGAGACGGTTATCTGATGCATATCGCCGAGACATTGAGGACTTATGTGGAGGAGTTCGGCGGAGTGGCAGGCTATGCCGGTGCGGATACGTTTTACTATCTGGCTCCGGATCAGGAGGAGCTTTTTGTACGGATGGTGGAGGATGCCAGGGAGTACATACGGTCGCAGAACCTGGAGGTGGGATATGCGCCGAAGTT
>JAFYBS010000154.1 GCA_017540125.1 Eubacterium sp. | reverse complement strand
GGTGAAGGCGGGGAAGTGTGTTATCCGGCCGCTTATGTTGAGGTTATGGCGGTCGGTGCGGTCGGTAAGGACGGTAAACTGATGGAAAACTCACCTTCCGGACCGGAGATCGAGGTGGTTGCCCCGGGTGAAGAGATTTTGACATACGGCTCTTTCGGAACGTTAATGAGGATGTCCGGCACGAGCATAGCCGCTCCGCAGGTGTCAGCCCTGGCATCGCTTTTGTGGCAGCAGGATCCGGACAAGCCGGCCGGGTTTATCCGACAGTTGATCGATCGGAGCGCCGGGCCTCTGAAAACCACGGATGCAGGGCTTTGCGGAGTTGCGGACAAACAGCGTGCGTTTGCCATGTTTGAGGAGTTTTCAAACACGTACACGGAGAATGATAACGCCGTTCGATCCACGTATGATGAAAGAGCTCTGCGTCAGACGGACTTAAGACGGGTTAAGGGGTTTTGGAGTCTGTTTGATCACTCGGGTTTGATCATCTACAATGCAAGCGCCCTGAAGGCGGGGGCGATCTGGCCGGACAGTGCAGATTCGGGCATTCAGGGAATGGACGCATTCCCTCAGTTCCACGGATTATATACGGCGAATTATGTGGATTCATGTATTACCATCACCGAGTTTGCTGCCTCGATGCGTAAACATGGGAAGTTTCCAAAGGCCGATAATCCGTTTAAGAAGAAGCTTGTTAAGGCGGCCAAACGGGGATTTATTCAGTACCGGTTAACGGGTAAGGATGATAAAGGCATGTTTGTTTACGGCATGGCTATTCATACGGTCACCGATGTTTTTGCACACAGTTCCACGGGCGTTTTGGGGAAAAACCGGAAGGCGCTTAAAAAGCTTCCTGTGAGTAAGCTGGCTAAAAAATGGGACCGGCTTAAGCACGGACAAAGAGATCCTTCTACCGGAGGCTTTTTCGAGGCTACCAATATGGCCGATGACAGCCTCTGTGTTGCCAAACGATTCCGGGATGCGGCCAAAAGAGTCTGCTATTGGCTTATCAAAAAAGCGGTAATCCGAAAAAAAGCAGCCACCATGGATATGTTTTCAGGTGTCAAGTTGTATAAGCGCGTTTCCGAGCTGAAAAAGTACGGGAGCTCACCCGGTGATATGAAGAAAAAAAAGCAGTATCTTATCAATGGATTCGGGATTCTGAAGCTGGATGTATATTTAAAATCCGCGAAGAATTCCAAAGTAAAAACCGTAGCGGAGAATCTTTCGAATTCAAACATAGAGAGGGTGATCAAAGAATGGGCAAAAGACTGATATCGGTATTGCTTCTGTGCGGCGTATTGTCCCTGTGTTTTTCCGTAAACACCGGGTTCGCTTCGGCTGAAGAAGAAGAGAACGGTGTGATCTGGACCTATGATGATGACACAAAAACCATTATTTTTTACGGAAAAGGCGCCGTTGGAGACAACCGGTCCCTGTATGAAGAAGGAAGTTATCAGCCGATGTGGTACCAATACAAGAGTGCAACCGAGCACGTTGTTTTCGAGGACGGTATAACCTATATCGGAAAGGGAGCTTTTTACTGCTTTACCAATTTGAAAACCGTCACCATGACGGACTCCGTTAGAATAATCGGGGCGTGGGCATTTCGTTACTGTTTGGACCTTGAAAAGGTTGTCCTTTCGAAAAATATCACCGCCATCGGAGAGGCTGCTTTTGACAACTGTGTACCGTTAAAGAGTATCAAACTGCCGCAAAAGCTTGAGTCGGTCGGTTCGTTTTCGTACTGTTCAAATCTGAAGAGTTTCAAGCTTCCCGATACCGTCAGATGGACGGATCCGGAGCTTTTGTCGAGGTGCAGTGAACTGAAAACCGTCAAGCTTCCGAAGCATATGAAAACGATTAAACGATTTGATTTTTTCGACACCGAAAAGCTGAGAATGCTTAAGATTCCCAAATCGGTGAAAAGCGTGTGTATGTCCGCATTTATCGGATCGGGTTTGAAGGTGATCGACCTGCCGAAGAATGTTGTCACGATCAAAAACGGGAATCTGGGACAAAATGTCTTTTCCGGAAGGGAACAACCGTACCGGAACAAGAGACTCCGAAAGATCATCCTTCGTTCCGAAAAAATAAAATCGATCCAGAAGAGATCTTTTTCGGGTCTTTCGAAAAACGTGACGATCCTGGTGCCGAAATCCTGTCTGGAAAAGTATTCGGAGATGCTGTACAAAAGCGGAATGAGTCGCAAGAACAAGGTTCGGGCGATCAAATGAGAGATGTTTTTACGGTGAGTTAACAAGCAAAAAGCCCTGTGGCAAGCAGGGCTTTTTGTGTGGAATCCACCGTGGCAAATCGATGAATTCCTATATATATTATGGCACACTTGGGAGGTAGTGTATCACAAGGTAATGGCTTTTCGGGTCAGGCGATCTTGTCCAGGTGATGGTTGATCTCCTTCCGAAGCTCCGGCTCCATCGGCTGGCTGGCCAACCAGAGGGAGATTTCGGTTTTGGATTCCCCGTTCCGGCATTTACTGTCGATGATGGTGAAGTAAATCTGGTCCATGTCGTAGTCCGAAACCAGATAGATCGGGATGCCGGCGTAGGACAGGATCATCACGCCCTGTTTTATATTTCCCTGACCGAGACGGGTCAGGATCATGTTGATGCGGTTGGAGCGGTAGTTGCCCGGTCCGACTTCCCGCATAAACGCTCGTTCCATACTCATCACGTTTCCTCCTTTTTTCTCCTCTTGTTTTCTATGTGCCTATCATATCAGTCTCTCTTGTCAGAATCTCCTCATTTTTTTGATAGAAAATTGAAAGTTCTGTGACAAAAATGTGTAATTCTTTCTCATTTTTTTCTTGAATTCCTGCTTTTTTTGTGATATCATACACTAGTTGATATTTTTTAATGTATTACATAGGAAAGGAAGTATCCTGAACATGAACAAGATTGTGAAAAAGGAGCCCCTGAATCCCACGGTTGTGAGGATGGTTGTGGATGCACCGCTGATCGCGAAGAAGGCGGAGCCGGGGCAGTTTATCATTTTTAGGGCAAAGGAAGATTCCGAGCGAATTCCTCTGACGATCGCGGCATCCGATTCCGAGGCAGGGACGGTTACCATCATTTACCAGATCGTCGGTGCCGGTGTGATGGAGCTGGACAGCCTGAAGGAAGGGGAGTATATCCATGATTTCGTGGGACCGCTGGGCAAGGCTACCGAGACGGATGGGCTGAAGAAGGTTGCCGTGGTCGGTGGCGGTGTGGGTTGTGCCATTGCGTACCCTGTGACGAAGAAGCTCCATGATCTGGGTTGTGAGGTGCACGCCATCGTGGGATTCCGGAACAAGGACCTGGTAATCCTCGAGGACGATTTCAAAGCAGCCAGTGATAAATACGTGATGATGACGGATGACGGTAGCTACGGAGAAAAGGGCCTGGTTACCGACGCACTGAAAAAGCTGATCGAGGAGGGGAACGAGTACGATGAGGTCATCGCCATCGGGCCTCTGATCATGATGAAGTTCGTCTGTCTCACCACGAAAGAATACGGGATCAAAACCATCGTCAGCATGAATCCGATCATGGTGGACGGTACCGGTATGTGCGGGTGCTGTCGTCTGACCGTTGGCGGTGAGACGAAGTTTGCCTGTGTGGACGGACCGGATTTCGACGGCCACGAGGTGGATTTTGACGAGGCAATGAAGCGTGGCGGTGTCTATAAAGAGTTTGAAGCGAAGGCTCGCGAAGCATCGTGTAACCTTCTGAAAAAGGAGGTGCAGTGATATGCCGAATATGGATCCGAAGAAAAATCCCATGCCGGTGCAGGAGCCGGATGTGCGGAATAAAAACTTCAATGAGGTAGCACTGGGTTATACCTATGAGGTGGCTGTTAACGAGGCCCAGAGATGTCTCAACTGTAAAAATCGTCCCTGCGTGGAGGGCTGTCCGGTAGCAATTCAGATTCCGGATTTCATCGCCTGCGTGGCAAAGGAAGATATGGAGGGCGCTTTCGAGGTATTGAACAAGTCTACATCTCTTCCGGCGGTCTGCGGTCGTGTGTGCCCGCAGGAGACCCAGTGTGAGGAGCGGTGTGTCCGCGGTATCAAAGGTGAGCCGGTGGGAATCGGTCGTCTGGAGCGGTTTGTGGCCGACTATCATCGTGAGCATAATACGAGTAAGCCGGTTCAGCCGGAGAGCAACGGTCACAAGGTGGCCATCATCGGTGCCGGGCCGTCGGGGCTGACGGCAGCAGGTGATCTGGCGAAGCTGGGTTACAAAGTGACGATCTACGAAGCATTGCATGTGGCCGGCGGTGTGCTCAGCTACGGAATCCCCGAGTTCCGTCTGCCGAAGGCTATCGTGAATAAAGAGGTTCAGAACCTGATCGATATCGGTGTGGATATCGAGACGAATATGGTGATGGGAAAAGTACTCACCATCGATGAGCTTTTTGAGATGGGGAACGAGGCGATCTTCGTCGGCTCCGGTGCCGGCCTGCCCCGCTTCATGAACATCCCGGGTGAGAGCCTGAACGGTGTGTACTCGGCGAACGAGTTCCTGACCCGTATCAATCTGATGAAGGCCTATCAGCCGGATTCGAAAACACCGATCCAGCACGCGAAGATCACCGTCGTTGTCGGTGGTGGAAATGTGGCGATGGATGCGGCGCGTTCGGCGATGCGTCTGGGATCGGAAGAGGTTTATATCGTGTACCGCCGCGGCATGGAAGAGCTTCCCGCCCGGAACGAAGAGATCGAGCACGCCGAGGAGGAAGGGATTATTTTTAAAACCCTTCACAATCCGGTGGAGATCCTCGGAGATGAGAACGGAAATGTACGCGGCATCCGCTGCATAAAAATGGAACTGGGTGAGCCGGATGAGAGCGGACGTCGTCGTCCCATCGAGATTCCCGGCAGTGAGTTTGAAATCGAATGTGATTCGGTCATCATGGCGATCGGTACTTCGCCGAATCCGCTGATTTCCTCGACGACACCGGGGTTGGATACGAACAAAAGAGGTTGTCTGATCACGAAGGATGATTCGGGACTGACGACGCGTGACGGTGTCTATGCCGGCGGTGACGCAGTGACCGGCGCGGCAACGGTGATCCTTGCCATGGGTGCCGGCAAGTCGGCGGCCGCGGCAATCGATGAATATATCAAGTCGAAATAGTTTCTATTCACGGCAGAACTACAGACAGAAACACAATGAATGCTTGCATTCAAATGTGTTTCTGTTTGTGGTTCAGGCTGAAAGCTGTGAATGGTAAAATAAAGGTGGATGTGAAAGATGGAGCATGCCGAAAAAGCAAAACAATTATTTATGGAAGGCTACAACTGCGCCCAGGCGGTGTTGATGGCCTTTGAAGATGTGACGGGACTGGATCGGGAGACAGCGGCGAAGCTGGCATCCTCCTTCGGCGGAGGTATGGGACGGATGCGGGAGGTATGTGGTGCTGTCAGCGGTGCCCTGATGGTGCTTGGTCTCGTGGAGGGATATGAGGATCCGAAAGATCCGGAGGCGAAGAAAAAGCACTACGAACGGGTGCAGGATTTCGCAGCCCGGTTTCGTGAGGAGAACGGCTCCATCATCTGCCGTGAGCTTCTGACCGGCGTATCCGTGAAGCCGGGAAATGCACCGGAAGAGCGCACCGATTCCTACTATAAAAAAAGACCCTGCCCCGAGCTTGTAGCGCTCGCGGCAGGGATTGTTGATAGAATGTTTGAGCATTAAGCGACGCCGGCAATAGCAGCAGCCTGAGCCTGGTTGGTCAGGTAATTTTGCGTTGCCTGTGTAGTCTGTGCGGCCTGATCTTTATTCGAGCTCAGTCCGTCACGCCACTCTTCCAGCTTCTTGATGGTGGCATCCACTGTCTTCTGAGAGATTTCCGGGAGATCTTCTCCCCAGGCTTCGGTAGCCTGTTTCAATCCCTTCTTTACAGCAGCGATCATCTCGTCTGCCTTCGTCGGGTCATCGCCGGAAAGCGCTTTTGCCATCTCGAACATGCGCTCGCTGGTTTTCTCAACGCCCCATTCACCATCCTCGGCGATATCTTTTTTCGCCTGCTCGATGGTCTCCGGGTCAGCTGCCTGAGCAACCTGACGATAGGTCTCAGCCAATGACCATCCCTGTGTCTTCTCTTTGCCTCCCAGCAACTGGTTCACCAGATTCTGCATCTGCTGTGTGTGGGCATCGAGTTGCTCATTCAAAGTCTTGATCAGAGCGTCTCTCGCTGCCTGCTTCTCATCCTTTTCCGGTGTTTCCTCGGTCTTCTCCGTCTCGGCAGCCTTTGCAGCCTCCATCGCCTCTTCGGAGAACTCTACGGATACGCCGGTGTCGTCAGCAGCCTGTGCCGACTTGTCTACAGTATCTGTTTTTTTGGTGGTTGCTGCCATGTTCTGATACTGCGTATAAGCCGAAAGTCCGCCGCCAATTCCGTTTACAGCCATAGGTTCCTTCCTTTCCGTACTTTCGTACTATGTGAGCCTCCGGTCGCCTCCGGCCTCCCTGCCGTCGCCGCTTCCATCAGCTAGTCAATCATTTCGTCTACGCTATATATCGGAGTTTTATTTCGAATCCTTAACCCCAAAACAAAAAAAAATACCTCGCCAAGCCCCAGGGGAAAAAGTTTTCTTTGTCAGAAGGGAAAAGCTCGCAAGAAACAATCAGAGTTGTTCTCGCGCTCGCGGCAGGAAAACTTTTTTCTCAGAGCCTTCAAACGGCTCTGAGAAAAAAGTTGTTCCGGTTGCGCGAGCGCCCAGCACCATCCTTAGTTCCCTTGCGCAGCCTCTCCCCTTCTCACCACCGGATACTTCTTGACTGACTTGGCGATATTCATCGAATGATCCCCGATTCTCTCCAAATCCACCAGGATCTCCGTAAAGTACAGTCCCTCGGTGGCTCCGCACTTCGCCTTGTTGATTCGTTTGATGTTCGAGTTTCGCATCTTCGCTACCATATCATCGATATCCTCTTCCATATCGTTGATCACCTGGTAGGTCTCGGCATCCGGTGAATAAAAATACTCACAGGCCAGATCAAAAATGTTGTATACGGCCAGAGACAGCTGTTTGAGATCTTTCATTGCTTTGCCGGTGAAGCGTTCCTTATTTCCCTTCATCGTCATCGCATAGCCAAGCATGTTTTCGGCATGGTCACCGATTCGCTCGAAGTCATTGACGATGTGATAGAGATGGCCGGCATGTTCCGCTTCGGATGCGGACAGCCCCATGGTATTCGTCCTGGTAAGGGCGTTGGTGATTTCTTTGTTCAGGAAATCCAGGTTCGACTCATTTTTCCGAAACTCCTCCTCAGAGAGGATTTCTTTTTCATAGAAGATTTTGGTTGCCGCCTCCAGGTTCACACTGGCCAGATGATGCATACGTCCGACTTCGGAATCAATCTGTCCCAGCAATACGGTACCGGTTTGGTAGTTGCTCGTGTCGATGAAAAGCAGTGTGTTGCCATCTTCCTCCGCGTCGTCTCCGCGGACGATCAGGCGGGAAAGCTTTACCAGATATTTGGAACACGGCAGGAGCACCAGTACGGTAACGACGTTGAAGATCGTGTTGGCGTTGGCGATCTGTCTCGACGGATTGGCCGGTGAAGTGGCGGCCATCCAGTCCAGGGTATCCGGAAAAATATTGGTCAGAACCATAAACAGGATCATACCGATGGACTCAAAAAGACAAACGATCAGAGCTACTCTCTTGGCATCCTTCCGGCCGCCGATGGAGGCCAGTGCCGGCGCAACCGATGCACCGATGTTCATACCAAGCATGATATAGAAGGCCTGATGGAAACCGATGACGGAGTTCAGAGCCATCATCTGCAGTACACCGACGGAAGCGGAGGCACTCTGGATGATGACGGTAAACAGGATACCGACACACATCGCGAGGATCGGATTCGAGACACCGGTCAGGATGTCCTGGAACCAGGATTCGTTTGCCAACGGCTTCATGGCGGAGGACATCATTCCCAGTCCGATAAAAAGGATTCCCAGGGAAGCGATGATGTTGCCCACATTTTTAAAGGAAGGTTTTTTGAAAATCATGATGATGACCACGCCGACAAAAGCGATGACAGGCGCGATCTCGGAGATGTTGAACGCGATCAGCTGACCGGTGATGGTAGTACCGATTTTCGCCCCCATCAGGACTCCGACGGAGCGTTCGAGCTTCATCAGCCCGGCGCCGACGAAACCGACTACCATGACGCACATGGCGTTGGAACTCTGGATCAGCGCGGTCAGCCCGGCGCCGACACACATGGCGACAAACTGGTTTTTCGTGAGCTGCTCCAGGATATTTTTCAGATAAGAACCGGCGGCGAGTTTCAACCCGTCGCTCATCAGATTCATTCCGAAGATGAAGAGGGCCAATCCCCCCATCAGATTAAACAGATTCCAAATACTCATAGAAATCCTCCGTGCCGGATCATCCTTCCGGCTACGCCGCTTTCCCTCGGCGTTACGTTTTTCCTCTTCTCACACAATTCGGATAATACCATATTGAAGGGAAAAACGCAAGGTTTTTTTATTTTTGTGTTGAAAAGTGTGTCAAAAAGTTGTATAATCTGACTATGTTTGTGGTTCGCAAAATTTTTCTGAAAGGAGTCTGCAATGATCTACACAAAAGAAGTTGAACTGATGTGCCCGGTTGCTAAGGGCGCAAAACATGAACCTGCTCCGATTCCGGAGGAGGGCAAGTGGGTACATGCCAAAGGAGTAAAGGACATCTCCGGTTTTACACATGGTGTCGGCTGGTGTGCTCCGCAGCAGGGAACCTGCAAGTTGTCCCTGAATGTGAAAGAGGGAGTGATCGAGGAAGCTCTGATCGAGACCATTGGTTGTTCGGGAATGACTCATTCCGCAGCGATGGCTGCTGAGATTCTGCAGGGCAAGACGATTCTGGAGGCACTGAATACTGACCTCGTGTGTGATGCGATCAACACCGCGATGCGTGAGCTGTTTCTTCAGATTGTATACGGACGCAGCCAGAGTGCTTTTTCCGATGACGGTCTGGCAATCGGTGCCGGCCTGGAGGACCTGGGCAAGGGACTTCGTTCTCAGGTAGGAACGATGTACGGAACCAAAGCCAAAGGGGTTCGTTATCTGGAGATGGCAGAGGGCTATGTTACGGACCTTGCTCTGGATGAGAACGACGAAGTGATCGGTTATAAGTTTGTCAGCCTGGGCAAAATGACCGACTTTATCAAGAACGGAGATTCTCCGAACGAGGCCTGGGAGAAGGCCAAGGGACAGTACGGACGTGTCGATGATGCAGCAAAACTTATCGATCCGAGAAAGGAGTAATTACTATTATGGCATTGTTTGAATCATATGAAAGAAGAATTGACCAGATCAACAAGGTCCTCGGTGAGTATGGTATTGCTTCGATCGAGGATGCGAAAAAGATTACGGAGGATGCCGGATTGAACGTTTACGATCTGGTAAAGGGCATCCAGCCGATTTGCTTTGAGAATGCATGCTGGGCCTACACGGTAGGTGCTGCAATTGCGATTAAAAAGGGTTGCAAGCGCGCTGCCGATGCAGCAGCCGCAATCGGAGAGGGACTGCAGGCTTTCTGTATCCCCGGTTCCGTGGCAGATCACCGCAAGGTTGGTTTGGGACATGGAAATCTCGGAAAAATGCTTCTCGAGGAGGAGACCGAGTGCTTCTGTTTCCTGGCAGGACATGAGTCCTTCGCTGCCGCTGAGGGTGCGATCGGTATCGCTGAGAAGGCCAACAAGGTCCGCAAAAAGCCGCTTCGGGTTATCCTGAACGGTCTCGGCAAGGACGCTGCCCAGATCATTTCCCGTATCAATGGTTTTACCTATGTGGAGACCAAGTATGATTATAAGGAAGCAAAGGTAAATGTAGAATTCGAAAAAGCATATTCCAACGGAATCCGCGCTACGGTAAAGTGCTACGGTGCAGATGATGTTCAGGAGGGTGTAGCGATCATGGATATGGAGAATGTCGGTGTATCCATCACCGGAAACTCCACCAAGCCGACCCGTTTCCAGCATCCGGTAGCAGGTACCTACAAAAAGCTTTGTAACGAGACCGGAAAGAAGTATTTCTCGGTTGCATCCGGCGGTGGTACAGGACGTACCCTTCATCCGGATAACATGGCAGCCGGACCGGCTTCCTATGGTATGACGGATACGCTCGGACGTATGCATTCCGATGCACAGTTCGCCGGTTCTTCTTCCGTTCCGGCCCATGTAGAGATGATGGGTCTGATCGGTATGGGAAATAACCCGATGGTCGGTGCGACTGTGGCAGTTGCGGTTTCCATCGAGGAGGCTGCGAACGCAGGGAAGTTCTGATTGTCCGTGTGACGCGGACTGAACGCACGCACAGATTCGGACTGCTTTGCAGTCCTCATTGTCCGTGCGCCTTCAATAAAACAAAAAAGTGGGAACTGGGTGCTTGCACTCAGTTCCCACTTTTCCTGTTTTATCTCAGTCCGCTAGCGCTCAGGTGAGCGATTTCAACTCGGTCAGTACCAGCGTCGGGTCAAACGGCTTGGTGATGAACTTCTCGGCTCCGAGCTTCAACGATTCCAGAACCTTGCTTCGCTGGCCGGCGGATGTGATCATCGCAACCTTCGCGTCGCTGTCATATGCCATGATCTCACCGAGAGCTTCGATACCGTCTTTCTTCGGCATGGTGATATCCAGTGTAACGATATCCGGATGCAGTTCCTTGTAGGCGTCTATCGCCTCCTCACCGTCACCGGCCTCACCGATGATGGCGAATCCGTTTTTCTCCAGAAGGTTCCGGAGGATCGTCCGAGACCAGCCGGAATCATCGACGATCAGTACGGTCGGTTTTCCGTCGGAGCCGGCTGACTTCTCCGTGTTTACCTTGACACGGATATCCATCGGATTTGTTCCGACAGAAACATCGCTGTCGACAGCGAGATAAAGCTCGATCAGTTTTCCTTCCAGATAAATCGGAAGGATGTATCCGCGTCCGCGGATCGTCTGTTTCTCGTAGAATTCCTGCGGAGAAATCTCGATAACCATACGTTCACTGGCCAGTTCTGTCGTGACCAGACCGCTGACACCGTTGATAAACTCGCCTAAAGCATCGTATACTTCGGCGGTTACTGAGCTGTAGCTTTCACCGGTGATGAGCTCAGCCATACGGATGAAAGCATCATCACTGACTTCGGAAAGGAGTCCGATATAGATCGAGTGATCTCCGTGGCAATGCTGAAAGGCCAGGGTTTTATACGGTGCCTCGTTCACACGACGCAGCCGTTCGATGTAAAAATCACTGCTGACAAACCGGATCATGTTTCGGAGAACCTGTCCGGCGATGTTTGAGATCAGGGGCTGGGATGAGGTGGCGAAGGCAGAAATATATCCACCGACGTTCTCTTCCTTGATGGCATCCAGTTCAGCCTGGTCAAAGCCTTCCTTTTTCCGGAAGTTCTCCAGGTGGCCGTCGATATCCGCGGCTTCCACACCGGTTTCGTCCACGAGGATCTGGATGAAACGCATGTAGGGGCTACCCTGTCTGGCGAGAAGATCATTCAACTGAGTCTCCGTCAGTGCGCCCATCTCGATCGCGATATCACCGAATCGTTTATCCTCTTTCTGCTGTCTCTGGTTGATCTCCGTTGCCTGCGCGTCGGTGATCAGTCCTTCGGCAACTGCCATCATACCCAGTTTCACGCGGGTTTCCGACTGTTCCTTCAGAAGCTTTGTCAGAGCGGATTCATCAATCACATTTTCATCGACCAGATACCGGCCAAAAAGCTCTCCGAACATTTTTTCCCTCCTAATGTTCTTATGTTCATGTCTATCCCTATGCCTTGCAATTTGCGCATGGCTCATGCAAATACCATTCTACCACAAGTCAAAACAAAAATCAAGCAAAGAAATACCCGATGACAATTTTTTATCGTCATCGGGTATTTCTTTGATTCTTTCTCTCTCTTCTCTATGAATAATGGAAGCTATCCATGGAAGACTATGGATATATTCGTTATTCTTCGCCGGTGCTTTCCTTCACCACAACGGTACAGGTGGCTGTCTTTCCGGTGGAAAGGAGCGTCGCTGTTATCGTGGCCCGTCCCGGGGCAACAGCGGTAACCAGTCCGCGGACATTCACAACCGCTACATCCTCGTTGCTGCTCTCGAAGACCGGAGTCTCGGTAGCGGAGTAGGGCTTGATGATGGCATCGATGAAGTACTGGCGTCCTTCAATCAGATTGATCGTTGACTCGGTGAACTTGATGCTGACCGGAACCGGTGCAACCTTGATCCGGCACTTCAGAGTGCTGGTCACGATACCGTTTTTCTTGATTTTGACCTTCAGATTCGCCTTGCCTACCGCTTTTCCGTAAATTACGACAGATTTTTTGTCTTCGGCAGTGCTTTCGATGGAACACACATCCAAATCCGTGGATTTGAAGGAGGCGGTCTCATCATCCGCAAGGTTGTATACGCGGATCGTGAAGGTTGTGCCCTTGGTCAGATCCAGGCTTTTTAAATTCAGACGCGGTAACTGAGCCGCCTGCGTCGGAACCCCGACGGAGATCGTCAGGCAAAGCATGCAGGCGATGGCTACCACCATCCGAAGAACATAGCGTTTCATTGGAAAAACCCCCTTGATTTAGGAAAAACAACCCATTTGAGTGGGAAAGTAGCACTACCATAGCACGGTGATAGGTCAAACTTATGTCATTTTTTGTGATTTTTTCGATAATTCTCGTTGACATACCATCCAAACTTGTTTACAATTACACTATAAGCATATGGTGTGATAAAAATGTCGCAATTCTGTGTCACATAAAAGTCAGAATTTGTGAGTTTTATACAATTTTTCTACAAGGAGGTGGAGTATGCAGCGTATTCTGATCGTGGATGACAACGAAGACATCCAGGAGGTGCTGGGGACCTATGTGGCGAAGGAAGGATTTGAGCCGGTGGTGGCGAAGGACGGATTCGAAGCGTTAGAGCTTTTTCGAAAAACCGATCCGTCGGTAATCCTGCTGGATGTCATGATGCCCGGTATGGACGGTTATAAGGTTTGTCAGAAAATCCGCGAGGATTCCGATGTGCCGATTATTCTCGTGACGGCGAAAGGGGAGGATTATGAGCGTGTCATGGGTCTGGATATCGGAGCCGATGACTATATTGTGAAACCCTTTAGCGGGAACGAGGTGATGGCAAGGGTTCGTGCTGTTCTCCGACGGATGGGACGCGCCGATGTGACGGAAGAGAAGAAGGTTTTGAACATCGGTGATCTGACCATCAACATCGAAGCATATACAATCTACGTCGGATCCAAAAAACTTCCCATGACGAAGAAGGAAGTGGAGACGATGTGGATCCTGGCGGGCAATCCGAGCAAGGTATTCACGAGGGACAATCTTCTCGACAGTCTGTGGGGACAGGATTATTTCGGAGACAGTCGTACGGTTGACTCCCATATCAAGAGACTTCGGGCCAAACTGGACCAGGTAGATCACCCGGATTGGGAGATCAAGACCATATGGGGACTGGGATATAAGTTCGAAATAAAAATCTGATGCATAGGAAGAAAACGGATGAAGCATATCTTTGTACGGGTTTTTATCTACTTTGGTTTGGTGATCGTTGCGTTTACCCTTCTGATCGGATTGTTGTTCACGCAGTTCAACCAGAACAACATCGTCGGAACGTATCGTTCCCAGTTGACGGATCTGGCGAAGAGCGTGGCAGATCGCGTGGGGAAAGCGCAGATGACGGAGGATACCAAGGCGTTTTCGGATTATCTGTCGGCGGTTGAGGACTTCGGAAGTTCGAGACGGATGGACATCTGGATCATATCCAACCCGAAAGCGGCGCATCCTCTGGACGAAGAGTTTACCAACGTGGTGCCGGAGCAGATGGATATGTCGGACAAGCTGGAAGAGATTCTCACTTCGGCATTCGGCGGAAAGAAAAAAAATTATACCGATCATGACAAAATTTATGATACGGATATGATGCATGTGGCCGCTCCGATTTACGATGCGGACAAGCAGGTGATCGGGGCCGTGGTGGTGAACGGTCCCATGCGGATGCGTTCCAACACGGTAACACAGTATCAGAAATATATGATCCTCTGTGTGGGGCTGGGAGGTCTGATCGCAATTTTTCTGGCACTGATCTTCTCCCGCCAGCTGGTTCGTCCGATCCTACGTATCGATGAGTTTGCCGGTGAGATTGCTGCCGGTGATTATATGGGAACCACCGGTATCGTGCGGCGGGATGAGTTGGGATCGCTGGCCGATACCATGGATGAGCTGGCGGAACAGCTGGAGGAAGCAGAGGAATACCGGGCCGGTGTCGAGCAGTCCAGGCGGGATTTTTTTTCCAACGTTTCGCACGAATTGCGTACCCCCATCACGGTTACCAAAGGATATGCGGATACGCTGGCAGAAGGCTTCGTAACGGATCCGGAGAAGAGAGATGATTATCTGAGGCGGATCCAGGAAGAATGCACCACGATGGAGCGGTTGGTTTCAGATCTTCTGATTTTGTCGAGGATGCAGAATCCGGACTTCGAGTTGAACACGGAAGTGATCAACCTGATCGCGGTTGCCCAGGATGCCATGCGGGGATTGAGAATCCTGATGAAGGAGAAAAATCTGTCCGGCGAGGTGACCTACGATGATGAAATGTCCCTGATCGAGGGGGATTACGACCGGATCCGTCAGGTGTTTGTCGTGTTGATGCAGAACGCGATCAAGTACTGCGATTCGGGAACATCCATCAATGTGAATATCAGCAGAAAAGACGGAGAGATTTATGCCTCCGTGACGGATCACGGAATCGTCATTCCCGAGGAAGAGTGGGGACAGGTATTTGATAAGTTCTACCGGGCGACGACACACGGTCACCGGGAGGGTTCCGGACTGGGACTGGTCGTGGCAAAAAACATCGTCGAGCGGCACGGTGGAACCATATCCGTAACCAGCGATGAAGAATCCGGAACGGTATTTATGATGATCTTTCCGGAGACCAGTATTCCGATCGAGGAGTTAGAATAAATCTTCAAAAAATACGAAAAAAAACGAAAATTTTACTTGATTATTTTGAGACATTATTGTATAATGATAGCATCAATTAATAGTTGTTCCTGAGGTGTTCGATAACTTCTGTATTTTTGAACCTACAACACTTTAAAAGGGATTCCTATATCTGTAGGTGGATGTCGGGCCGTCACTGCTTATGAGCGATTCGTTGATAAGTACTTATGATTTCATAGCAACGGAAGGCAGAAGATTACATGCGGTTGCCCACCTAGCATTCGCTAGGAGTCAAAAAACAGAAGCCGGCATTTCGGGATAGATACAGATCATTGATGCGGGTAGCGAGAAATCGCTGCCCTTTTGCATTATATCATCAACAGTATTTGCGAATGCGGAAAGGTCGGGTAAAACACATGAAAGACGGATTTGTAAAAGTGGCAGCAGTGACGCCGAAGGTGAAGGTGGCAGATCCCGAGTGGAACGTCCATCAGATGATCGAACGCGCCGAGGAGATGGCAGCGGTCGGTGTACGACTTCTCGTTTTTCCGGAGCTGTCGGTAACGGGTTACACCTGCGGAGATTTGTTTTTGACCGATACGCTGTTGAAGGGAGCCAGAGAGGCTCTGTATGAGTTCCTCTATCAGACGGCGGAGTTGGATATGGTATGTGTGCTGGGGATGCCTCTGGAAAAAGGAGGTTCCATCTACAACACAGCGGTGGTTGTCAGTGGCGGACGTGTTTTGGGTGTGGTGCCCAAGTCCAATCTTTCTAACTACGAGGAGTTTCATGAATTGCGGTGTTTTTCTCCGGGAGAAGGTGACATGGGGGACGTGTTGCTGGGAGATGACCGCGCGCCCTTCGGTACGAAGTTGGTTTTCCAGGACACCTGGGTTCCGGAGTTTATCTTTGGCGTAGAGGTGGGTTCGGATCTGTTGGGAATCAGCCAGCCGTCCTCTGTTCATTGTATGGCCGGGGCGTTGCTCGTCGTGAATCCGTCCGCCAGCAGCGAATACTGTGATAAATCCGATTATCGGAGAGGCCTGGTGGTAGGACAGTCCGGACGATGTGTCTGCGGCTATATCTATGCCGAGGCAGGGGAAGGAGAATCCTCGACGGATGTGGTTTTCGCCGGACATAATATCATCTCCGAGAATGGTCATCTCCTGGCTGAACGGGAGCCTTTTTCCGGATGTGAACCGATCATATCCGAGATCGATCTGAACAGGCTCCGTCACGTGAGAAGACACTTTACGGTGTATCCAAGGGGGATGGATGCGTTGGTAGAGAATTATCGAAAGATCGTATTTGATATTGGGGTACCGGTTGAGACGATCCTGACCCGGGATGTTCCACGGTTTCCGTTCGTTCCGGAGAGCGAGGAGGAACGTCAGCGCCGTGCGAAGGAGATTACCAACATCCAGGTAGCTGCTTTGAAAAAAAGAATGGAGCATCTGGGATGCAAAGATGTGGTCATCGGATTGTCCGGCGGACTGGATTCCACACTGACTCTGCTGGTGGCGACGAAGACCTTCGACCGGATGCATCTGGATCGGGGTGGGATTCATACCGTCACCATGCCGGGGTTTGGTACGACAGACCGTACCCACGATAACGCTGTAAAACTGGCGAAGGAACTGGCTACGGATTTTCGAGAGATTGATATCTGTGCCGCCGTCCGGCAACATTTTTCAGACATCGGACAGAGCGAGGAGGAGCATGACACGACCTATGAAAACGCGCAGGCCAGAGAACGTACCCAGATCCTGATGGATCTCGCAAACCGGGAAAACGCGATTGTCCTGGGAACCGGAGACCTGTCGGAGCTGGCGCTGGGATGGGCGACCTACAACGGGGATCATATGTCGATGTACGACATCAATGCATCGGTGCCCAAAACTCTCGTTCGCTCCCTGGTGGAGTACCATGCCGAAAAAACGGAGGACAGCTCTCTTTCGGCGGTGCTGAAAAGCATCCTGGAGACGCCGGTCAGTCCGGAGCTGTTGCCGTCGGAGGACGGGGAGATCGCTCAGAAGACAGAGGATATCGTCGGGCCTTACGAGCTTCATGATTTTTTTCTGTATCATATGATGCGGACCGGGGCAAAACCGTCGAAGATTCTTCGTTTGGCGTGCCATGCATTCCGTGGTGTTTACGACGAAGAGACGATAGAAAAATGGCTGGATATATTTATGAAGCGATTCTTCTCCCAGCAGTACAAACGATCTTGTCTTCCGGACGGCCCGAAGGTCGGCTCGGTGGGACTTTCGTCGAAGGGTGACTGGATGATGCCCAGTGATGCCAGTGACAGTTTGTGGAGGATTCATAATTAGTATAATAGTATTACAGAAAAAGAGGTGCGAGGATAGCGATGGCGCTTCAGTTGATCACCGGCATGGCCGGCAGCGGGAAGAGTACACTGGCTTTTGATATGGTGACGGGTGTGGCCGCGGAGAACCGTGACCGAGGTGTTTTTGTGCTTGTGCCGGATCAGTTTTCCCAGGAAGCGGGAAGAATCCTGATTGATAAAAACAGTGGTGGCATACTGAATATCGATGTGCTGAGTTTTCGCAGGCTGGCATACCGGGCACTGGAGGAGTACCGCGGGCTGACGCGGACGGTTCTCACCGACGAAGGAAAAATCATGCTTCTCCGCCGGGTGTTCGCCGAACAGAAAAATCAATTACAATACTTTACGAAGGGGCTTGACCGTCCGGGATTTCTGGACGAGTGCAAGTCTCTTTTAAGTGAATTGATTGAGTACGGAGTGGGAGATGATGAGCTGGAAGAGATGACCCGGCTCTTCGGAGAGGATTCCCGGTCGTCGGCAAAGCTTCGTGATCTCCGTCTTCTCAGTGAAAAAATAGAAGAACGGATGGGGGAGACCTACCGGATGGCAGAGGAGCTGATCCCACTTCTCACAGAGCTGGTCCCGGAGGTTTCGTTCCTGGAGGATGCGACGGTTTGTCTGGATGACTTTACGGGATTTACTCCGGTTCAGTTCGAGTTGATCGGAGCTTTGATGAAGAGATGCCGGGATGTGATCGTCACGGTGACGTTGTCCATGGATTCCGATGACAGTCGTTCGGAGGTCTTCGGACTGGGAAACGTAACCGTAAAAAAATTGACGGAGCAGGCGGGACGACTGGGAGTGCCGGTAAATGACGTCATCGTAACGGGGGACTGTTCCGACGGAGGATACCGTTCCTACCGGTTGAAGGATAACCCGATGTTGAGTTTTCTGGAACGACATATCTTCGCATATGACGGAGAGGTTTTTCTTCCGGAGGAGTCTTCGGAAGCCCCTGCTGTCCGACTCCGGGTGTGTAACCGGGAGCGGGACGAGGCAGCGTTCATCGCCTGTGAAACTGTCCGACTCATACGAAGCGGAACCGCGCCGGAGAAAATTGCCGTCGTGACCGGTGATATGGCGCGTTATGAGCCTCACCTCCGCCGGGCCTTCGACGCGATGGGGGTGGAGTATTTTCTGGATCAGAAAAAGAGTCTCGGCAGGAATCCTCTGGCGGAGTATGTGCTGGCCTTCCTGGAGATGGAGCTGCGGGGGTTTGACGTGAGCTCTGTGATGCGTTTTCTGCGAAGCGGTCTGTCACCGGTGGAGAGCTCGGAAGCGGATGTGTTCGAGAACTATCTGATGGCGACCGGACGGAGAGGGTTCCGGGCTTTTTTACAGACATGGACTTATGACGTGGCGGAGCATCGGATGCCGTTGGAGCAGGTTAACCGGACGCGGGAATGCTTTGCGCAGTCGGTGGAAGAGGCCGTGGAGGGATTCCGGGGCGGCAGAAAAACTGTTCGGGAGTATGCGACCATCCTCTGCGGACTTATGTTGAAAAACGGAATACCGGAGATCCTTCGTGAAAAAAGCAACGCCAGAGAGGAGCAGGGCGAGTCGTTGCTGGCAGTGGAATACAGTCGTCTGTGGCAGTCGATGATGTCGATCATCACGATGATGGTTGACCTGTTGGGAGAGGAGACGATGACTCTTCGCGAGTTCTACGAGGTGCTTCGGGCGGGGATGACGGAAGGCGTGATGGGGTTTGTTCCGCCGTCCACGCATCAGGTGCAGATCGGAGATGTGGAGCGGAGCCGTCTTCGTGATGTGGAGGTGATATTTTTCCTGGGGAACACCGATCTGATTTTTCCGAAAAAGAACGGCTCCGTCGGGATTCTCTCCGACCGCGAGAGGGAGCGGATACGGGAGGCCGGGATTGAGTTGGCTCCTTCCGCGGGGGAACTGGCCAACCGGGAAATGTTCTATCTGTACCGTTTGATTTCCAAGCCGACGAAGCGGTTGTATCTCACCTGGAACAAGTCCGATGAGGGCGGGGAGGAGGTTCGTCCGTCCTATCTGATTGATCGGGTACGGGAGGTACTGGGCGAGAGTGTATCCCTTGAAAATGACGAGGCGGATCCTTCGGTTCTTCCGTTGTTTTCCGTCGGAGGAAAAATCGGCCGTTTGCCCCTGAACAAGCATGAAGCGGAGATTTCGGAGGAGACGGCATCGGCTCTGTACGGGGACACCATATCGGCCAGCGTGACACGGTTTGAGCGCTATGTTCGTTGTCCTTATTCTCACTTTCTCAGTTACGGACTGGGACTGGAGGAGAGACAGAGATATGAGGTTCAGTCGAATGATCGGGGAAGTGTTTTTCACGATTCGCTGGAGGCTGTCACCAAACGGATGAAGGAAGAGGGAACAGATTGGAAAACGGTTCCGGACGAGCAGCTGATGACTTTCGGGGAGGAAGCGTTCGACCGTGTGGTCAGTGGCTATCGTGACGATCTGTTCCATCAGGACAAACGAAAAGAATATGCGATGAAGCGAATGAAACGGATTTACCTGGATGCCCTCTCGGCGATCCGTAAGCAGATGGAAGTGGGAGATTTTATCCAGGCGGGGTCGGAGGTCAGTTTTCCGGATTCGATCCCGTCACCGGTTTTTGACCTTTCCGGCGGTCATCGTATCCGCCTGCGGGGACGGATCGACCGTTACGATATCCGGGAGGACGGAGACCTTCGTTATATCAAGCTGGTGGATTATAAAAGCAGTGGAAAAGAAATGACACTGGGCGGGATATATCACGGATTGGAAATGCAGCTTGTCACATACATGGGAGTTTTGATTTCCGGTTTGGATCCAGCGAAGAAAAATGTTCCCGCCGCTTTGTTTTATCAAAAAATCGACGAAGCCGCCGAGGAGAAGGACGTGTTTCCGGACGAAGAAAAGCAGGAGGAGCTTCGTCTCCGGAGCCTTCGCCCCTCCGGTTTTGTGAACGCGGATGAACAGGTGATCTATGCGCTGGATGAGAAGCTGTCGGAGGGAGGAGGCGTGAATTCGATCGCCGCGCCGTTGCGTACCAAAAAGGATGGTTCGTACTACGATAATTCCCTTGCGCATATGCTGGAGGAGAACGCCTTCGAAGGGTTGATGGAACGCGCGAAGGAAAACATCATCCGATGCGGGGAAGAGATTTACGCGGGGCGTATCGAGGCCGGTCCTCACGCCTGGGATGACCCCTCCAAAAAAGGCGATGGCTGTGAATATTGTCCGTATGCAGGAGTGTGCGGTGTGGAGGCGAGGACAAAGGAGACGATGGTCAATATCCGGGAATGGTTGAGCGATAAAGAAGCACTGGATCGTTTGGCGTCGCAATAATATATGCATGTGAGAAAAGCATGTAAGGAATGGGAGAAACTATGGATTGGACAAAAGGACAGCAGGATATCATCGATGCCAGGGACTGTGAGGTTCTGGTTTCTGCCGCTGCGGGTTCCGGAAAAACGACCGTCCTGGTGGAACGGATCTATCAGCGGGTGATGGATCCGGAGAACCCGGTGGATATCGATCGGTTTGTGGTTGTGACCTTCACCAATGCCGCTGCTGCCGAGATGAAGGAACGTCTGCGAAACCGGATGGAGAAAGCGCTGAAGGAGGAGAAACTTGAAGCGGGACGGAAAGCGCATCTCCGTCGTCAGCTTCGTCTGGTAGCAAGCGCTCACGTATCCACGGTGCACAGTTTTTGCAGTTACGTGATCGGACAGTATTTTCATCGGATCGGGATCGATCCCTCCTATTCCCTGGCTTCGGAATCCGAGATCCGTCTGATCCGACACGAGGTGGTCGATGAGCTTCTCCGTGATGAATATGAGGAGGAGAGGGAGGATTTTCAGCGGATTGCCGGATTGTTTTCTCTGAACCGGTTTGATACGAGGCTGGAGGACTGGATCCTGAAGATCTATGAAAAGTCGGTCAGTGAGCCGTTTCCGGATCTTCTGTTGGCGGAATGGGAGAGGAATCTGACGACACCGGTGAAGGAGGAGAGTTCTCCCTGGATCCGCGAACTGGTTCGACAGGAGGCGGACCTCGCGAGGGGAATTCTGGGAAGAAGCCGGAGCCTGGAAAAAGAGTTTTATGATCTGGATGAAAAATACTTCCGTACTATTATTCTTCTGAAAGAGATTTCGGAACAGATGTTTTTGGCCGGAGAAGGGATGAAGGAAGGACGCCTTTCCCCGCTTCAGGCCTATGAGGAAATCCGTCTGGCTCTGATGGGGGCGGAGTTTCGGGGAGGCCTTCCGAAGGATACTCCGGAAGCTAAGCCGGAGCTCGATGCAGCCTGTCGTGCGGTGAAGCCGGTTCGTGTTGCGCTGGAAGAACAGAAGAAGATTGTGAAAACGCTGGAGGAGATCGATCGGGAGCGGGAACAAATGGCAGAGACCTGCCTGACGTTTCTTCGTTTGGTGCGGGAGTTCACGGAACGGTTTTCACAGGCTAAGAGGGAAAAAGGATTGGCTGACTTCGGGGATCTGGAACAGTTTGCCCTGCAGATCTTGTATGATCGGGACGAGAAGACGGGACAGCGCACAAGGTCGGAGGCGGCGAGGGAACTGGCCGACGGCTTCATCGAGGTGATGATCGATGAGTATCAGGATTCCAACCGGGTACAGGATACGATTCTGTGGGCGGTATCCCGGGCCGAGGAAGAGGAGGGAAAACAACCCTGGGAGTGTCTGTCGAAGAACCGGTTTATGGTCGGTGATATCAAGCAGAGTATCTATCGGTTCCGCAATGCCTGTCCGGAGCTTTTTGAAACAAAAATGAGGATTTTCCGGGAGGGAGACGGGACAGAGCACCGCCTTCTCGGATTGCAGAATAACTTCCGATCGGCCCGCAGTGTCATCGATGCGACGAACGCGGTATTTCGCGAGGTGATGCATGAGGATATCGGAGGCGTGGAGTACGATCCGGAAGCGGAACTCACCTTCAGCGCGATCCTGCCGGAACCGGAAAAGGGCGCGCGTGTGGCGGACCGTGTGGAGATCGATGAGCTCGAAGCGGAAGCATCCTATCGTGTTCGCGATGAGGCAACCCATATCGCGGGCCGGATCCTGGAGATGGTGGAAGGGGAGGATCCGCTGTATGTCCGGGAAGGAGACGGATATCGTCCGGTGCGCTATCGGGATATCGTGATCCTGTCCCGGGATGTGAGTCCTGTGGCCTATGAGTACGCCGAGGTGTTTCGCCGGTACGGGGTACCGTTTTACACGAAGCAGAAGGAAGGATTTTACGGCTCCCGGGAGATATCGCTTATCCTTCAGATGTTGGCTGTGATCGATAATCCGCGTCAGGATATCCCCCTGGCGGGTGTCGTGGCTTCACCGATGTTCGGGATCACGGAGGAGATGCTGGCGGAAATCCGGATCCATTGTCCGCTGCAGGGGAGCTACGATCTCTATGACCGGCTGGTTTGGGCAGCCGACCGGGAGGGGGAAACCGGAGAGCGTGTCGGAGCATTTTTATCCCTGTTGACGGAACTTCGTGAGAAGGCTTCCGGGACGACGATATCCATTATGATGGAGGATATCTTTCAGAGGACAGGGATCTATGATTATTTCGCGGAGGGACCGGATGGAGAGAGACGGTCCGGGAACCTGGATTATCTGCTGCATATCGTGACACAGTATGAGAGGGGAAGCTTTTCCGGTGTACATGCATTCATCGAATATGTGGAACAGATGATCAGCCGGGAGGAGGATGAAGGAGAGCCGCTTCTCATCGGCGAGCAGGAGGACGTTGTCCGTTTGATGTCGATGCACAAAAGCAAGGGGCTCGAGTTCCCCGTAGTGATCATCCCCCGCATGGAATCCGAAGGGAGACGGAGCGAAGGCGGGCGGTTTGTCATGGATACCGAGCTGGGAATCGCGGGTTATGTGGATGATATCCGGGCGGGATTTTATAAAAAGCCGCTGCTCTACCGATTGCTGATAAACAAAAATAACAGCGGAAATCTCGGGGAACTGCTGCGTCTTTTCTATGTAGCGATGACGAGGGCGAAGGATCAGCTGATCGTCGTCCGGTGGGGAGGCGAGCCTGTGCAGGAGCAGGAGGACAGCGGGTATTTCACGAGATCGGGGATGTGGGCATTTTTCTCGATGATGCGACCGGCGATCTGCCGGGATAAGGAGGAAAACCTGTTTCGTGTTCATCGAATCCGATATGAGGAAGAGAGGGAGAAGATCGGGGATCTGGCAGAGAGGGTCCGGGACGCCAGGAGAGAGCGTGTTAACAATTTTGACACAACCGGCCGCTATAATGTCACCGTTCCACCATTGGAAAAAGAGGCGGGCGAGGAGCCGCTCCCGGCGAAGATATCCGTGTCCGATCTGAAGAAAGCTTCCTTCGAGGAAGAGGATACGGAATTGGTTTTCCGGCAGGAAGCGACGGAAACCGGCACCGAAGAGGAGCCGGATCCGGAGGATATCCCTGCTTTTATGAGGGAGAGCGGATCGCGATTAACCGGTGTGGAAAGGGGAACCATCTATCACCAGGTGATGGCTGTGATGGATTTCACGGACTTTTCGCAGTTCGGTGCGGACAGGGTAGACTGGTTTTCGGCGGTGGAATCCGGGCTGGATCGTCTCGTGGCGGAGCGTCATCTGCGACGGGAGGAGAAGGAAACGGTGAAGGTCGGTGATCTGGTGACATTTTTCACCGGTAAATTGGGGCAGCGAATGATCGCGGCAGCGGGTCGCGGGCAGTTACACAGGGAGCAGCCGTTCATCCTGAGCAAGAGCTCCCGGGAGATTCCTTTGTATGCCGACCGGCCGGAGTCGCCCGTGATGATCCAGGGAATCATCGACGGATACTTCGAGGAGGACGGCGAAATCGTCCTGATGGATTACAAAACAGATCGGTTCGACGGTGAAGATGAGAATCTGATCCGGCGATATCATATACAACTGGAACTGTATCGGGAAGCGTTGGAAAAGTTGGTGGGAAAGAAGGTAAAAGAGTGTTATTTGTATTCCTTTTTCCGGGGGTATGAGATACGGATCCCGGATCCTGCAGATAAGGAGGAAGTATGAAAAAAAAATCAGGTATTATCCTACTGTTAATCTGGTTTTTGGCGGCGATGATCCTGCCGTCTGTTTCGGTGGCAGAAGAAGCACCGTATCGTACCGAGACGGTGTATGATCCCATATCCGTGCCGGCTGTTATGATCAAAAAATGCAACCGTCTATGATTCGGATTTGGAAACAAAAATGCTGGTGGATAATAAAGAATTAAAGCTGAAAAAAAACACATCGGTAACCATCATCAAAGAGAATACAGATGAAAATAAAAAATGGTTTCAGGTTCATTTTTCAACGGGCGGAAAAGAGTATGACGGTTTTGTCCGAAACACCGCCCTGGTGATGAAAAACAAAGAGAGTATCGCGGCGATCATACTCGGAGAAGCAACCTGGAAAACGGTACGTGCCAAAGCGTCGGAAAAGAAACCTTTAACCATCGGCGGAACCAAAGTTAAGGTGGCCAGCGGAACGAAAGTTGAGTTATTGGGAGAGGTCAGTGTCGGTACGGTCAAGTGGTATCGGATTTCTTTTTCCTATAAAGGAAAGAAAGTTACCGGCTATATCAAGCCGAAGTTTGTCAGTATCACGGAGAGGGAGAGAGTCGTAAAAATCTACGGCCTATCCGAAGCCGAGTTTGAGGAAGAGATGACGAAGCAGGGGATACCGGAGTTATACAAGCAGTATCTCCGAAGTCTGCATGAACAGTATCCGTTCTGGCAGTTTCGTGTATTCAACACCGGATTGAAGTGGGATGAGGCGGTTAAACAGGAGAGCAAGACCGGACGGAGTCTCATCTCGAATTCCAAATCCGAGGCCTGGAAATCCAAAGAACCGGATGCCTACGACAAAGAGACGGGAACCTGGAAGGTTTTTGACGGGTCCACCTGGGTGGCAGCGTCGAAGGAGGCGGTGGCCTACTATATGGATCCGAGGAACTTCCTGAATGAACGAACCATCTATCAGTTTGAGCTGCAGGCATATCAGCCGGAGTATCAGACGGCGCAGGAGGTGGATCAGATCCTGTCCAACACTCCCTTTGCCGGGAAGAGTTTTACCTATACCGATCCCGTTCTGGGTAGGTCGGCAAAAATGACCTATACCAGTGCGTTTATCGCGGCGGGAGCAGCATCGAAGGTCAGTCCGCTTCATCTCGCCACCCGGACCAAGCAGGAGGTGGTAACCTCGGCTACAACGACCTCGATCGCAGTGACCGGAACGAACAAAACCTATCCGGGAATTTACAATTTTTATAACATCGGTGCTTTCAGCGGAGCAAACCCCGCGCTGAATGGACTGAAATGGGCTTCGGAGGGAGATACTTATATGCGTCCCTGGACCGATCCTTATCGATCCATCGTGGGCGGGGCGGTTTACATCGGTTCGGGGTATATCAACCGCGGACAGGATACGGTCTATCTGGAAAAATTCAATGTAACGGAAACCGACCGGTATACTCATCAGTATATGACCAATGTGGAAGCCGCGTACTCGGAAGCGATCAAAATACAAAAGGCTTATACGGAGTGCGATCTGCTGACAAAAACACCGTTGGTATTTCGGATTCCGTACTATGAAGATATGCCGGCAGAGGTCTGCCAGGCACCGAAATAAAAGGGAGCCGGAGGATGAAAAAATACAGAGTTGTTCTACGAATCATAGCGGTGGTGCTGGTACTGTTTCTGGCCTTGTTCCGGCAGGCTCCCAGGAGTCTGGCGGATGGAGGACTGATCACTCTTTCCGTATCCAATTCCGAAATAAAAATGGGAGAAGTTTTTACGATCGTCTGTCGTGTGAGCTCTGCCACGCAGGTTTTTGACGCGGATTTTTATGTGGATTACGATACAACGGTTCTTCAGTTTATCGAGGGCGGTCCCAAGGCTTCAAAGGAACCGGGCAGTGTCCATATCCAATCTGTCGATAACACGGAGGCGGCTCCGAGACGGACGTTTTCGCTCCAGTTTATGGCGAAGGAGGCGGGAACCGGATCGGTTTTTGTCCGCGACGGAGCGCATGTGGTGGACGGGGAAGGCAATGCCCTGTCACTGAATACGGAAAAGCTGGATCTGGTTGTAGCCGAGAACGAGGAGGCGCAGGCATCGGGTGAGCCGGAAGCGACCGAAATGCCCGTGCCGACCGAGCCGACGGTAAATACCAAACAAAGCGGGAATAACAAAGTCCTGGTACTGTCTACCAACGCTCAGGATATGATCCCGGATTTCGATCCGACCGTTCAGAGCTACGATGTTTTGGTAGCGTCGGAAACGGATACATTTTTCATAGACTATGTCCTGGACAGTAAAAAGGCGACAGCGAGGATCAAAGGAAATAAAAATCTGGTGTTCGGCGATAACAAGGTTAAGCTGGTGGTGACCGCTGAAAACGGAGATAAACGGAGCTATGTTTTCATGGTGACCAGACCGGATCCGGTGGTGGAAAATGTGAATCCGGATGATCCGACGGTATCGGGAGCGGCGGTGGATCCGTCTCCACTTGACAAAGACGGCGAGAAAGGTTACAGTATCGTATTATATATCATCATCGGACTGCTCCTGGTTTTCGCTATAGCTATGATTTCTCTGGTGAGACGGCAGCGGAGGGAGCTGGAGTACTATTACGAGGAAGAGTTGGAGGAACAGCGTGAGACAGAAAATGACCGCAGAAGCGGAGAAAGCGATCTCGAAGGGGGCAAAGTTCGCGGCGAAGATGGGGACTTCCATTATTGGGACTGAGCATCTTCTGTACGGTCTTTGCGCGGCTTCGGGCGTGGCGCAGACAATTCTGAAGGAGAATAAACTCCAGAAGGAGGATATTCAATACGAGATAGAAAACTATATCGGACGGACCGATATGGCATTGCAGGATCCCGGTGAGGCGACGCTGTCTCCCCGGTTGGAGGAGCTGATCGTTAGTGCCGGAAAGGAGGCAGATAATCTCGGGGCAGAGCTGATCGGAACCGAGCATCTGCTGATTGCTATCCTGAAGGATATTTCCACGGTGGCCTACAAGATTCTTCTGAACTCCGGAGCGAATATCCAGAAGATATATATGGAGATCATCACGACGATCGGAGCAGATCAGGCGAAGGCGAAAAATGACCTGATCATGTCGCGGACGATGGCAAAACGGGGCGGACGACAGAACACACCGACGCTGGATCAGTTTGCCAGAGATCTGAATGCCCTGGCCAAAGAGGGACGGATCGACCCGGTGATCGGACGTGAGGATGAGGTGGAATCCGTCATCGAGATTCTCAGTCGCCGAACGAAAAACAATCCCTGTCTGATCGGTGACCCCGGTGTGGGAAAGACAGCGATCGCGGAAGGACTGGCGTTGAAGATCGTCGGGGAAGAGGTACCGGAAGGTCTCGTCGGGCGCCGGGTCATGACGCTGGACTTGTCCGGAATGGTGGCCGGAACGAAGTATCGGGGGGAGTTTGAGGAGAGAATCAAACGTGCTTTGACAGAGACCAGAGAGGCAGGAAACATCCTGCTTTTTATCGATGAACTACACACTGTGATCGGTGCCGGGGGAGCGGAGGGATCACTGGATGCGGCCAATATCCTGAAGCCTGTTCTGGCGAGGGGTGAGATTCAGGTGATCGGAGCAACAACGACGGATGAATACCGCAAACACATCGAGAAGGATGCCGCGCTGGAACGCCGGTTTCAGCCGGTGGTCATCGAGGAACCGTCGGAGGCGCAGACTATCGAGATTCTCCGGGGTATCCGCCGGTTGTACGAGGATTATCATGAGGTGACGATCAGTGATGAGGCGCTGGACGCGGCAGTCCGGTTGTCTTCCCGCTATATCAATGACCGGTTTCAGCCGGACAAATCCATTGATCTTATCGATGAAGCAGCGGCCCGGTTCCGGATCAAGACCATCATCCAGAAGAGTGATGCACTGAAAGGTCTGGAGGAACGGGAGGCAACACTGTATGCCGAGCGGGAGCAGGCATTGATCGACGGTGATCTGGAGGCAGCGATCGAAATCAGTGAGCTGGAAAAGGAGAACGACGAGAAGCTTGCGAAGGAGAGAAAGCGGCTGACGAAAAAAGCCCGCAAAGCCGAGCGGGTTGTCGGCGAACAGGAAATCGCCGAGGTGGTTTCCCATCGTACCCATATTCCGGTTAACAAACTGGAGGAGGCGGAGATGGATCGTCTTCGCCGTCTGGAGGAGATCCTCCACGAGAGAGTGGTGGGGCAGGATGAGGCGGTCAAAGCGGTATCCCGGGCGATCCGTCGCGGAAGGGTCGGGATGAAGGATCCGCGCCGGCCGATCGGATCATTTTTATTCCTGGGACCGACGGGAGTCGGAAAAACCGAGTTGACCAAAGCGCTTGCCGAGGCAGTGTTCGGTTCCGAGAAGGATATGATCCGGATCGATATGTCCGAATATATGGAGAAGGCCAGCGTATCAAAAATGATCGGTTCTCCGCCGGGATATGTCGGTTATGAGGAGGGCGGACAGCTCAGCGAGAAGGTGAGAAAAAAACCATACTCGGTGTTGCTATTTGATGAGATAGAAAAAGCGCATCCGGATGTGTTCAACATGCTTCTTCAGGTGTTGGAGGACGGACATATCACGGACTCCCACGGCCGGAAGGTGGACTTTAAAAATACCATCATCATCATGACATCGAACGCCGGTGCCAACCGTATCATCTCACCGAAAAATCTGGGATTCGGTGCCAAATCAACGGCAGAGGAGGATTACCAGAGGATGAAGGACGGTGTGATGGAGGAAGTCCGTCACATCTTCAAACCGGAGTTCATCAACCGTGTGGATGAGCTGATCGTGTTCCATGTTTTGAGTGAGGAGAACATCCATGACATCACCCGGATCCTGGCGAAGGCGCTGGAGAAACGGCTGAAGGAACAGACAGATATCACACTCCGGATTCCGGATGAAGTGATCGATTTTGTAGCGAAAAAAGGGTTTGACCGGGATTACGGTGCCAGACCGATCCGGCGGGCGTTGCAGTCGAGTGTTGAGGATACGCTGGCAGAGGCGATGCTGGAAGGAAGGATCCACCGCGGGGATACCGTGGAGGCAAACGTGATTCCCGATCCCGAAAAGGAAAATGAAAAACGTGTGGAGGTATCCCGGGTATCCGGGAAACCGGAAGCGAACGAGGAGTTTTCCGGGAAAACAGAGTAAAGAAAAGAGGAGGAAAGTACCATGATGACATTTGTTTTGAATTACATCATAGCCGCAGTGGGTGTGATTGTTTTGGGAGGAGCCGGATATCTGACATACCGGAACTTCCGCAGGGCCGAGGGGCAGAAGAAAAAGCCGGCCGTCGTGTTTTGGGTTCTCGGTGCCCTGTGCATTGCGTTTGCCCTGTCATTTACAATCATTCCGACCGGATATACCGGTGTTCTGTCCACCTTCGGGCAGATTTCGGTTACGACACTGCCGAACGGATTCAATTTCCGGGTTCCGTTGGCGCAGGAAATCAATCTGGTAAATAACAAACAGCAGGATATGGTGTTCGAGGATCAGCAGATCAGTTTTGAGCATATTCCTTCGGGCATCGATACGATGACGGTGTACGTGCATCAGTCCGAGCTTGAGGTC
>JAFYBS010000153.1 GCA_017540125.1 Eubacterium sp. | reverse complement strand
CATCCTCATGCGCCAGATAGTACTCAATCTTTTTTATCGCATCCTCTATGCCATCATACATCACAAGCTCTTTTCCGGCCTCGAAATACTCCTCTATCTCCGGCTGCCTGTTCGTCAAAAGAAATCCTCCCGCCCCCATGATGTCAAGCACCCGTAAAGGAATACCGCTGGTGATATCCTTGAGTGTCATATTGAGATTGATCTTTGACTGCCTGTATACAAGAGGTGCCGTATCATATGCAGATAGGATTCCCCTGTATGAAACCTTGGGAAGCGCCGTCTCCTGAGCCGGACTGTAGAGCGCCGTAACGCCTCTCTCCGATGCCAGTCTGAGTATATAGAGTCTCTCTCTCCTGGTGATCTCATTTGCGATCGTATGCTCAATCCAGGTCATAAATACCGCATCATCCGCATCATAGAGCTCATCCATATCACTGAAAAGTGATCTCATCTCCGGTGTTATAATATCCTTCAAGCTGTCCCTGATGATATAATTACAGTAAAGCTTTATCTGTTCGTCCATGAGAGCATCGATCTTTTCGCCCGTTTCCTTCGATAATCTGTTTCTTAACGGAGCGAAGTCGTTGCCATACATGGTTCCGACAAAGGATATATCCGCACTGTATTTTTCAACCTCCTCCGGATCAACCTCAGCGATAAGCCTGTCAAGCCTCTCCGCATCCACAGCTAAAGGGCGGTGAAAGACTGTACGGAATCCCCTATCCGAGAAGCATCTTTCCTGTTCTTTGTCAAAAAAGAATACCCGATTGGTATCAAGCCCCAGTGTTTCCTCGGGATGTTGAAGTCCGAAGGGGCAGTCATATACCCATGAAATATACGGGATTTTATGATCATAACAAAGCCTGGCCATCGGAGCCATATAGTTCATCATCATCACTCCATCGGGCTTTTCTTCCGCAAGAATCCTGTCAAACTGACGATAAAAATAATCATCCTTCTCGAAATTCTCGATCCGATAACCATACTCCACGACCTCTATTCCCTCGCTGCGAAGGTAATCCTCGAGGTCATATTGCATATATGCACTCCACTCTATGATCAGTATCTTCATTTTTCCTCCGAAATCCGTACTCATATCACATACGCCAGTCGAGATTGTTGATCAACCCTGCCATATCACATGAGATATCCTTTGATACGCAGATATCCTTTATCCTTCTGTACGAACCACGCAGTCTCTCGCACCGCGATTCATCATCTGTTATAAACTTCATAGTGATAGGGATCAATCCGGACAGACGCTCTTTCTCGTCCTCGACATCTCTGTCGATATAGTGAAACAGATTGCATCCGAACATGGTATAGGAGCTGTTTCCTCCGGTATTCCTCAGATCAAATCCGGCGAGATTGATGGTGATCAACAGCTGTGTCCCGTATGCTTTACATCTGTCATAGCTTTCCTTCATCGGATGCACATCATCCAGCGGACATCGGAACACATCATAATCTCCCAAATCATTTATGGCATTAATTATGGTTTCGGCGGTTTCCACATCATCCGGTGCTTCATATACAACCGCTATCGTCTTAATCCCTTTTATATTCCTCCATATCCTTGTTCCCTTATCAGACGCCTTGGATACGGTGTTTTTCACGGATGTTATCATTTTTAGAAAACACCCCAGTGAAACCTTGTCTTTATCGTCTCCCTCAACCGCTATTTCTTTTCCCGACAGATCCTTCTGTTCATCGTCAATCTCCGCATCCCGGATTGTTACACCGGGAGTCGCCCACAGTACCGGCTTTCCTGCCAATCGAAACTCATTCATCAGCACACATCCGTCACCGTACATAGCATCACACTCGCGGACTATTCTGTCATAATCTCTGCCTGTACACAGCTCCGTGTCCTCAGCGGATATAACCTCTTCACGAAGCCTTCGATACGCCTCCCTTGTTTCCTTCTTATGCTCGCTGAGAATGTCCGATGCGTACGGATCATCATACCAAATCAGTCGGATGTCATCGCGGTGTTCTCTGATGAGTCCTAACGCTTGTTTAGCTTTTTCTATCCCATCCAATCCGTGCTCATACAGCATACTCGCTCCGAGCATATATACGAGCCTTTTCCTTTTATCCGTGTTCTCAGCCGGAGGTGTTTCCTTTGACAGACCGGTGCCTCCGGAATCCTCTATGGGCAGCCCGATCGCCACTATTTTTCTGTCATCAATGTTTCCCTGAGCATCCCCGGAAATATCCTCCGTCATGGTAAACTCATTCAATATCTCCTCAGACACTCTTCCTATCGATTCCGATTGCACATATATCCTATCCGCAAGAACAGCGCCTCTTGTTTTCAAAAATGTCCCGAGAGAATAGCGTCCCTGCGGCTCCTTTTCACCCATCTCGCGAAGCATAAAGGGAGGAATAAGAACGAGCTTTTCACTGTTTTTTTTCAGATTCGATGAATAAAAGTACGGATGAACCGATATCGCGCTGTCATATTCATCATACGGAATCTGGAAAACGATAACATCCGGATGAATCTCCTCCAGACTGTAGCCGTCATAGGGTGTGAATTGAACCTCCTCGGGATATCCGTTCGTATCATATACCATCTCAGACTTATCGATCTGAAGCGAATGATCCTTTCTGTATCCGGGAACTGCTATTACATGGACCGATGCTCTCACATCATCAGACGCTGCTTTCCACAGGGTATGCAGAGATCCCCAGCTTTCCGGGCCGCTGCTCAAAAACAGCACCTCTTTCTTTTCCTCTATCCCTTCACATATGCTTACATAATACGGTTCAAAGGCCTTCATTCGCGCATATTTTTCACTTATCACGGCGTTGTCTATCTCTCGTTCTCCGGATAGCATTTGGTAGAGGGTATAGGCATCCTCACAGTATTCCTCGAAAAGACTCGTATACCTCTCTCCCCTTACTGCCCTGTTTTCGATATTTTCTCCTGCCGTGATAGCCAGCTCCTGACACTCAGCCAATACATCCAAAAGCTCCTGTCCGATGTCGTTCGAAGACAGACAGGTGTAAATATACTGATGTGCTCCCTCAAAAAGCTCCGCAAGAGCCATCAATTCATCCCGAAGCTTTTTCTTTATCGTCCTTCCTTCATTGATACGATTGATCTCCTCCGCATCATATCTGTATGTCGACAACTCAAATCCGCCGTGTTTTCTCGCGTCCTCATTCATCGCCTCATAGGCAGGATAACCATGTATCCCGAAATTTGTCACAGGCACCATGTAATTCCCGAAATACCTGCGTAGTATCCCATCGTATCCGGCAGGAACCATCATATGCGCATACTCAAAATCCATCTTGATATAGTGAGCATAGAGGTCTTTCGGAACTAGCCTCCGCGGATTATTTCTGTAGTATGTCGGGATAGCTATACGGTCGCAGTTATCCCCGGTATACCTCAGGCAATACTTGTCCATTTCTATGAGAATTTGTATAAAAAGCGGAACTTTTGAGTTTTTATCAAAGGAACAGGATAGTTTTTCCTCCAGCTTTCGTATTTCCCGGACAAAGCTTATATCCATACGATTTCTGTCATAATCCTTCACCTGCTCCTTAATCGCACCAGCCCACTCAAGCATTTCCCAGTATTTCTGCTCTTCTTCACCGGACGGGATATACTCCTGCAAAAAGATATCTATGATTGCCACGAACGGTGATCCGTAGTTATCCTTCCAATTCTCGTATTTCTCGATAAGCGATCGGGAACTCATCCACCGGCGAACCATGTTTTCCTGCTCGGTAAACACATAATCACTGATCCAGTATTCCTCAGGAAGGCTCTCTTCTCGATCAAGCTTTTCGATAGACATATACTCATCATGCTTCATCTCGATATCGATATCGTCATCCCACGGGATATACCCCCCGCATCTGACAGCACCGAGAAGGGTACCCCAAATCGCAGAGCAATATACCCCCTGCTCCTCACATACCCTCTCCAACGCCAGATATGCCTTAAGATTCCTCGCCCAAAACCTTTTCATCATGCTCGGAATCAGAAATCCATCCCTGACCTCCGGTTCAAAATATGACATATCGACTGTATCACTCATACTCTGTCTCCGTTATTGCTTTCCAGATTCTCTCACCGTTCCCGCCTTTATGGACCGTTGTCTTCTTAAAATCCAACACCGACTGAATAAATTGTTCCAATGGCCATTTATCCTCGGTGGCAATCACAGGCAGATCATCTTTATCCGCCTTTTCATCCGCCGGTACGCTCTGAATATCTATTTCCGGCATCTGCCACAGCACCGGCTTCCGTCTGATACGACATTCATTTAATACCGTAGTGGTATCACCATAGTACGCATCAGCCATTTCTGCCAAATGCAAATCCTCATCCATTCTCTCCGGCAAACACAGTCCTCCGCTCGTCTCCCCGAGAACCGTCACATATTCTTTTTCCGATATGTCTGAAACAAGCTCCGCATAGCTTTCATACAGACCGTCTTCAGCATATCCGAGCACTTCTTCTGTGTAAGGATCACATCTCCATGCAACATGGATACTATCCTTAAACCTCTCCAGAATACGTGTTGCTTTCTCCGCCTTATCTATAGCTGCCGTACCGTGCTCATATATCATACTTGCGGAAAGAGCGTAGATGATACACTTCTTTTCCATCGGTATCCCGTATCTTTTCTTCAGATTCCCGCCTGCTTCCTCCCCATCATCACAATCAAAGAGGGCCGATCCTGCTCCCACCACCTTCTTTTCAAAATCAATCTCACCCTTTGAATCCTCTTTTATCATAAATCCTTCAAGAAGCTCCACATAAACCTGCTTCATTTGTTCTGACTGTGCCACTATCAGGTCCGCATACATAAATCCGGGTGTATCAAGAAAGTATTTGAGTGTCTGTCTCGAGCGGGCATCCTCCGGAACGATTTCACGAAGCACAAAGGGGGGAATAAGCACCAGCCGGTCCGTCAGCGTGATAAGATTATCCGCGTAAAAATAGGGATGAACTGACATAGCATCACTGTATCCGTCATACGGACACTGCATGATCATAACATCCGGATGATGCTCTGCAAAATCATACATCTCATAGTCTGTTATCTCTACTCCCTCTGGATAACCCTCCTTCTCGAGGATCATATTCTCTTTATCGATACTTCCGTCAGCATTTCTGTAATAGTATGGAATCGGAACAACTCTTACCTCTGCGGATCCGTCCTTCCTCGCCGCCTCCCATATCGTATGAAGCGAAGGCCAGTCCTTCACTCTGTACGGAAGAAAGACAACCTCCTTTTTTCTCTCCGTGCCCGCAAGACTCCGACTAAGCTCTTCCTCAAACTCAATTAAGCGTTTGATTTCTTCCGCAATCCTGTCTGAAGCATCCGGAACCGTATTGTGAGAACTATCGATAAGCTGATATAATCCATACGCCTTTTCGCAGTATTTTTCCAGCATATTTACGGCATCATTCGGACTGACCGCTCTCTCCTCAAGCATTTGTCCCAGACTTATCGCCAGCTCCTGGCACTGTCCGAGAATGTCCTTAATCTCGAGTTCAGACTCAGGTCCCGGATTGCTCTCAAAAGCATCGGCGATAAATCTATGGGCCTCTTTAAGCATTTCCAGCGAAGCACCAATCTCTTCAGCCATCGATGCTTTCAGAGTTCTTCCCGACACCTTCTCCCTATACTCCTCAGGGTAAAAATGATAATGGACCATCTCCGCGCCGACTTTATCCTTGAGCTGATTCTCGAGATGCTCATAGTTCGGATACATATGCCCCGAGAATAAAAGGGCAGGGTATGCATAGTTTCCAAAATACCTGCGCATGATCCCGTCGTATCCGATCGGAACCTTTACCGTGGTTGTCTCAAACGGTATCTCGATATATCCTTTATAAATGCTTTTGGGTACAATCCTTCCGGGATTCACAGAGTAGTAGGTGAGCATAGCGACCTCGTCACACTCCTGCTCCTCCTGCTTTTCGGCATATCTCTCAATCATTTCCATGATGTTTACAAACAGAGGTCTGCCGTTCTTTCTTTCTACCGAAAATCCCATTCCCTGCTCGAGGCGCTTAAGCTGGGTTTCAAACTCCTTCCCTGAAAGCTGCTTCTCTTCTGCATTAGCCTTTGCCTCATCTCTGAGGTATGTCGCATGGTCGATCAAATCCATGTACTTTTTCCTTTTTACAGGATCCGCGGGAATATCGTCAAGTATAAAAATATCTATCATAGCCGAAAGAGGAAAACCGTAAAACTCCTCCATTTCCTCCGGACTTCGGATGGGAGAATCCGAGTCCTGAAAGCGCTTGACCATATTAAAATCATACGAGTCTCGATAGTCACTCAACGTAAACCGCCCCGGCAAGCCACACTTCCTCGCATGCTTCTCCAAAAGGTCGTACTCACTTCTTCTCATCTCGGCATCGATGTCATCATCCCAAGGAATGAATCCTCCGCAGCGGATTGCACCGAGCAAGGATCCCCAGGTAAGAGAAACATTTACCCTCTCTCCGGTGGTTATTTCCTCTAAAACCTTATAATCTCTGAGTTGTGCCAGCCACGCCTTCTTCATCATACTCGGGACAAAGAATCCGTCTCTGACCTCATCAAGTAAGTATTCTCTGTCAAACTTGATGTTTCCTGCCATTGATCAATCCTCACAAACAATACCTGTCACGGTTTATTTTTTCCAATTCTTTTTATTCCCTCAATCGCAGGTTCATATTGTCCGGCTGAATGATAGTATGTCATCGCCATATCACTATGCCCCAGACATTCCTCAATCACTCCGGCATTATACCATGCCTTATATGAGTTCGTTCCCTTTGTCTTATCCTCATTCATTTGCGTACATGTGATAAACTCGGAAACCGCCTTGTCAAACAGTCCGTTATTCATATAAATAAGTCCCATTAAAAATCGGTAATCCGCGTAATCCTTCATATCATCATATACGGCTTCCAGAGACAGCGCCTGCTCATATCGCTCCAGTTCGAGCAAAACGTATCCGTAGCATATGCATAGGTCTCTCACCCAATACCGGCTCGGATCCAGATTCAGAGAAAGCGCTCTCTCATAATACTCAATAGAGCTTTCGGCCCCCTCTGCGACATAAACACTTTTCGCCGTCTGATACATGAGATCCGCAGATTCGGGGTACTTCTCAATTTCCCTCTTTAACAGCTCTACATTTCTGGCT
>JAFYBS010000152.1 GCA_017540125.1 Eubacterium sp. | reverse complement strand
TCCGGTGTTTCACCGTTCCCACGGACGTGGATATCGGTCACTCTCTGCTCTGTCTCCAACGTGATCTGCGGTGTCTGACATCCCCGCAGAAGCATATTCAGCACGGTGGACGCCTGGTTGGTATGCGGATAGACATATCCGTCCTGCTCACGGGTCATCACGCCCAAGTTTTCAAACGTCCGGATCACCCTCCGTGGTGGAACACTCTCTATCACGGTGGAAACCCATTCCCGATCACCATAATATTTTCTCCAGCTCATGTCCAGGTTGGTCAGGTTACACCGGCCGTTTCCGGTAGCGAGAAGCTTTCTGCCCGGTTTCGGTTCCTTCTCCAGGATCAAAACCGACTTCCCGGAACACGCCAAAAGGCAGGCGCTCATCAATCCCGAAGCGCCTGCCCCTACTATCACTATGTCATAATACCTGTCATGACTCATGTCTCTACCCAATCATGCTTAACTGAAATCTCACGGACGACCGATCTTCAACGGATGACGATAGTACGCGTTGGAAATCTTGATACCGTCACGATGGTTGCTGGCATGGATGATCTGTCCGCCTCCGATGTACATTGCCACATGGCTTACCCCGCCGCTTCCGTAGAAGAACAGATCTCCCGGTCTCGGATCGGAAACGCTGGTGGTGCATCCTGCCTGAGCTGCCGAGCTGTGCGGAAGTCCCTTTCCGAAATGACTCCAGATCAGCATCGTAAATCCGGAACAGTCACATCCGTGAGTGAGGCTCTCGCCACCCCAAACATACGGATTCCCCAAGAACTGCATAGCGTAGGCTACGATACCGTAAGCCTCGGCACTCTCGCCGGTCTCCGGGTCGTACTTCACGACATTTGCCCGTTTCAGGGAAAACTGTTCCCTCACATACTCCTTGGAAACAAAAGCATAATCATCATCTACCATGATGCAGATAAACTCATCCATATGCTCGAGAAGGTAATCCATACCGCCGGCATTTTTGATTGCCTTTTCCGAGATGTTTTCCTTCTTGATGATCTTCTCCAGGAAAGCCTGGTCCACATT
Source organism: Eubacterium sp. (assembly GCA_017540125.1). Classification (GTDB taxonomy): domain Bacteria; phylum Bacillota; class Clostridia; order Lachnospirales; family Lachnospiraceae; genus Eubacterium_F. Next base: position 6,361 of record JAFYBS010000152.1, on the reverse strand, counting down.
CTCTTTTTTGATCTCGAACTCCTCGCCGCCTTCGCAAACCGAGTAAATCGGAGCTGACGTAGACGGAAGTGCACGAACATTCAACTGGTCGGCAACGATCTCCACACAGTCACGCCCTACTTCGGGAACGATCGCCTCAGCCTCTTCATCCATTGTCAGATACTCGGCCTTAACATATCCTTTCACCTTTCCGGATACGATCTTCGCCCAACCCTTCTTCACGTTATAAATATGGCATCCGGAATTCTTTACCATCTTGCCGACGATCCGTCCGTCCTCCGAAGGCTTTTTACGGACATTCAGATAATTACTCACCTTGTTTGCGATTCCGAGCCGGGAATAATTCAGATTCAGATTGATGTGCTCACCCTCCTGAATCGCCGATACCAACTCTGTCGCAGGCCCGGAAGCAACTTCTTCCTCTTCCTCGTCCGGAGTCAAACTCTCCTTCACACTTTCCTCGTGGATCATCAGCAACGGATCCTTCGCCTGCAGCTGACCCTCTGCCACCTTCTGGCAATAATCATCCACAACGACGATCGCACCGCTGACTCCTTCCTCCTGTCCGACACCCTCGGCAAAAACCTGAACCGAAGTCGCTATGATCACCAGCACAAAAGCGCATGAGATCACAGTTGCCGCCACTCTTCTGGAATTTCTGAAAAATCGAAACATTCTCAACCTTCTTTCAATATAAAAATATTACAAAAATATTACATTGTGTCACAAATTATACCAATTCCCGTTTGTTTTGTCAACCGTTTTTTTCGAAAAAAAAGAACCGCACCCTTTTGAAAGAGTGCGGAAAATAGCAAGTTTTACCATATTTGGTATAGGAAGACTACACACGTCGACAAAATATTACTTTTTCCTTTTTTCTTCCCGGCTGATAATTTCCTCCAACGACGACCGGCATTCCCGGAAAACCTGCATCAATTTCGGGGAAAACATGCCCATTTCACCGTTCTGGATCATCTCGAACGCTTCCAGCTTCGGAATTACTCTCTTGTACAGACGATCGCTGATCGTATCGTCGTAAATATCAGCCAGTCCGACCAACTGCGCCTCAATGGGGATATCCTCACCCTTCAGATGCTCCGGATATCCGTCTCCGTCGTACCGCTCATGATGTGACATGCAAATCCTGGCACACAGCTCGAAGAACTCTTTGTCCGGGTTGTTGTCGGGAAGATTTTTCGAAAGATCCGAAAACATCTTCTTTCCCTTGTAGGTATGACTCTGATAAGCCTCATACTCCTGATCCGTCATACGGGATGCCTTGTTGATGATCCGATCGGGCACCTGCAGTTTCCCAACATCATGGAGTGAAGCGGCACTGGCGATAGCCCTTACCTGTTTTTCCGTAAGGTTGTACTCCGGAAAAAGCAGCATCAGCTTCTCTGCCAGGACATAGGTAATCATACCAACCCGCGAAGCATGCTGGTTGGCAAATACACCTCTGTTCTCGATGATGGCACCAAAGTACCGGGCCATTCTGGAATCTGCTTCTTCCATCGTTCCTCCCATTTTTCCCAACCCCTACAGTTTCGTCCGGATCACATAACCGACCCGTCCATCCTGTTTGGTAAACTTAACATTTTTCAAAGTATCCCGAACCATATAGATGTCCGAGCTGATGATCACACGGGTACCGGGATATACCGTTCCCTTGACCTCAATCTCCGCCTGTTTCTGGCTGGTCATCTTGATGATACATTTTTCTCTCTCTACCAGAAGAGATTTGATTTCCTCCTTCTGGGTATGGAGCGCTTTGGTCAGCTGATCATAAAAATCCATAACCTTTTCATCACGCTCCGGCATATTCACAATCTTCTCGATACCTTCTTCCAACGTATCGATATCCTTCTGAACTTTCTCGCAACGGTTCAACATTTCTTGGAAAGCTTTTGTATCTCCGTCACTGACTCCCACCTCTACGATGGTTTTCGACTCCGCGACATTTCCGATACCGAAGCACTCCAGACCGGTTTTCGCCGTTGTATGACCGCCGATGATGATTCCGCGACGACCGGCCACTTTGAGAGAACCCTCCGTGATGGTATCGCAGTTCAGAAGATACGTACAGGTGATATCTCCCTCGGCAATCAACCTGGTGGATTCGAAGAACTGTCCGATGATCGCGCCACCGGCATGAATCTCACTCTCACCCTGTCCCTGGCATCCGCCCTTGATCAGGATGTCCTGACCGGCAAAGATCGATCCGCCCTCACAGTTTCCGCTGACAGATACGTTTCCGGAAGCGCTGACCATAAATCCGTTCTCGACATTTCCGGAGATATTCACATCGCCGTCAAAATTGATGTTGCCGCAAGCCAGATCCACATCACCGTCGACATTATATACATTTCGGATCTCGATCGTCTCATCATCCACCCATTCGATGATTCCGGTCAATTCCGAAAAGTACTGCCTTTTATCCTCGGATACACGGAAGCCTTTTCCCTTCAGCTGGGGAAGTTCGCGTCCTCTCTCCGGCTTGACGATCGTACCCTGTACATCATAACCGAACTCTCCCGAGGTGGCAGGGGTATACTCCGCGATCACCTGATCCTTCTCTACCGTTTCAAACAGCTCGATTCCCTTGTAATCAACAGAGCCGTTGGGAAGCAGCTTCGGTGTCGCCTTCACCTCCTTGCGGAAGTAATAGGTGAAAAATCCGTCTTCTCCGTTGATTCCCGGTTTTCCTTCCGCGATAACAACATCCGTGAAGAACATCTCTTCATCCACGATCTTTTTGATCACATCCTGTTTGATGCCCTGCTTCACGTCATATTCACGGAGAGCACGCATGATCTCACGAACACCGATGGAACCGCTGTGGATCGGCTGAGTGATGTTGACCGACGCGGTCATCTTGTCCTCGGAAAGCGTGATATGGATATCCTTTTTGATCTCTTCCCGGATCTCGTCGGCTTCGTCGATCTGCTGGTTGATCTCTCCGATCAGCTCCTTCGCCAGAGCCACGGCAGGATCGACAACCTCTTCCTGCTCCAGCAGTTTCTCCGCTTCGGCACCGATATCGAAATCCAGATCCAGTGTCGGAAGGTCATCCATGGTAAGGAGAGACGATACGGCACTGCCGGCCAGGATCTCATCAATCCGGCCTTCCATCTCACTTTCGTCCTCAACCTCATCACGGATCTTCGCCATCTGCTGCGGATCCAGACCGACACGTGCATACTTGGATACATCCACACCCTTCACGATTCCGGTGCGGATCTCCTTCATCTGCTCCAGGGTAAACTCCGGATTCATCATCGGCTTGATATTCAGATGCTGTTCCAGACACTCCCGGAGAAGTTTCATCTGCATCCAGTTGAAACCGCCGCCGGCATAAGCGGAAACATTTACTCCGTTTTCGATACCGGTGATCAGTTCCTGTAGCTGAACACCGTACAAATTCAGTCCCAGATACGGGGACAGATTGATCTTCTTTTTATGAGCTTCGATCAGGGCAGCCAGCTGGTCGGCGTCAAAGCCTCTTTCCATATATTCCATCAGGTTGATACCCGCGATCCGGCCCTGGACGTATTCCAGTACGATCCGCCCCTGGTATCCTTTACCAACCGCCACCATGCCGTCGATATTATGCTTCTTCCCGAGAGCCAGCGCGCGGATCGTCAGCGGCTTCAGACGGGGACTGGAATAAGCCACCATGCTGATCCCGCTTTCCATCCCGTTGCGAATCTCTCTCATCTGCGCATCGCTGAGTTCCGGTCTGGCATAAAGCGATACATCAAAATTCGCCTTGAGACCAAGGCGAATTTCCTTCATTTGAGGGGCAGAAAAACTCAGCTTGGCATATTTCGCAGTATCCACTCCGTCCGCCATTCCGAGACGGATTTCTTCGCACTGCATCCAATCGAAACCCTTCTCGAGATAGGACGACATATCGAGGCTTGTATTCTTGCTTGTAACCTCTGCCATACTGTTCCTCCTGCCTACGCGTTACCCCTTCTATTATGATTGTCTGTTACTGTGTCTGAATCCTAATTCTGGATGATCTTTGCTGCATCCCCGACAATTTCCGTCACCTTGGTATACAGAAGAGATTCCTTGATATACCGCTCAAAAGGCATCGCGTCTCCGTAAAAGTTTTTGTAAGATTCCTTCACTTCTTCCAACGACGTGTCATTTTTCTCGATCATCTCATTGGTATACGCGTCAACCGCCTCTTTCGACGTGTCGACATTCTCCTTGATACCGATTGCCTCGAGGATCAGCTCAGACTCAGCCATCTGCTGTGCCTGCATCTCCAGATACTTCTCAAAATCCTCCTCCGTCTGTCCGGACTGTTCAAGCATATCCTCCAGCGTCATGCCGTACTGAGCGACCTGATTGAGAGTCTGCGAACGCATCATCTCCTTCTCGGCCAGCAACAACGTCGGCGGAACGGAGCTGACTTTGGACTCTCCCAGCACCGTCTGCAACGCTTGAGAGGGAACCGTTGTTTTTTTATCCTCAAAAAGCTCCTTCTTCTTCGCGTCTTTATACTCGGCAACTGTCTTATAATCCGTATTTTTCTTCACGAAAGCATCATCAAACGTCGGTTCCTCTTCGATATAATTCAGCTTCATGGTAAACACGGCCTTCTTTCCGGCCAGTTCCTCCGCGTGATAATCCTCCGGGAAGGTCAACTCCACATCCTTTTTCTCACCGACCTTCATGCCGATGATACCGTCATCAAATCCGGGGATCATACCGCTCTTCCCAAGTTTGATCGTCACATCTTCCGCAGTTCCTCCGTCGAACTTCTTCCCGTCAAGCTTTCCGCTGTAATCGATATTGACCGACATACCGTTCTCGGCCGTACCCGATTTTACCTGTTTTTTGTGCTCATCCAACAGCGTATCGATCTCTGCCTGCACTTCATCATCGGTAACCGTGCAATCAACCTCAACGCCCTTGTACTCTGACAACTCAACCAATGTCGTCGCATCATACTCTTCGATTTCCACTGCCTGACCGGTAACGTATTCCGGCAGTTCGACACTCTTTGATCCCGTTTCTTCATCAGGATCACCGGATGACGCGGTTTCATCCCCCACAAAAAGAGCCGTGAAATCGCTCATCTCGCATCCCGTACAAAAGAAAACCGACAAACAACATACAGCGGCAATCGTCATCACCGCGCCCAACTTCTTTTTCACTTTCTTCATCCTCCTTATGGATTGCTTCCACATTCATACCGACTCGGTATGCATTGTATTTCTACTCATACGGAGACATTATACCACAAAACATCTTATACCGCAAGAAAAAACTGTCAAAAAACGGTTTTTACAAAAAAAATCCATCGGTCACCAAAGAGAGCTCTCCCTTCAGAAACCGATGGAATATGACAAATCACCTATCCCACTGAAGATTCTTGTATTCTACCACCTTATCCCTCTCGAGAAGGTCATACATCGCCTGTTTGGCCGATTTATTCTCAAAAAGGATCGCGTTGATCTGCTCGACGATCGGCATGGTGACATGGTATTTGTTAGCCAAATTCATCGCCGCCTGAGCCGTATTCACGCCCTCAACCACCTGATTGACCTCTTTCTTCGCTTCTTCCAGGGTTTTTCCTTTCCCCAGAAGGTAGCCGCAGTTATGATTCCGGCTGTGCTGTGAGGTACAGGTGACAATCAGATCTCCGATCCCGGACAACCCGCTGAAGGTTTCCATCTGACCTCCCAACTCGATCCCCAGTCTGGAAATCTCCGCAATACCACGGGTCATCAACGCCGCTTTTGTATTATCTCCCATCTCCATGCCATCCAGAATTCCGGCTGCCAGGGCGATCACATTTTTCAAGGATCCGCCCAGCTCGATCCCGATCATATCCGGACTGGTATACACGCGGAAGTTCGGGCACATGAATACATCCTGAACAAAGGCCGCTGTCTTCTCGGAATGCGCTCCCACCACTACGGTCGTGGGCACTCCCTTGGAAACCTCCTCGGCATGGCTCGGTCCCGACAGAACCGCTACATCCGCTTCCGGCAGGACATCCTCGATGATCTCACACAGGGTCATCAGGGTTTTGTCCTCAATTCCTTTGGCGACATTCACGATGATCTGTCCCGGCTTCACATAATCGCGAATCCGTTCTGCTGTAACCCGGACAAAAGGAGACGCCACGGAAAATACCAGAATATCTTTGTCATCACAGGTTTTTTCCAGGTCACTTTCAATCACGATGGAGTCCGGCAGGATCACTCCCGGAAGTCGATCCTTATGCTCGTGGTTCACACGAAGCATCTCAAGCTCCGATTCCACCGCCGACCAGATCGTCACCTTGTGACCGTTGTTCGCGCACAGGATAGCCAATGCCGTCCCCCAGCTCCCGGCCCCT
>JAFYBS010000004.1 GCA_017540125.1 Eubacterium sp. | reverse complement strand
TTTATATCCATAAATAATGCAATTGATATCGATCTTTACGGACAGGTGAATTCCGAGTCGGCAGGAACCAAGAATATTTCCGGTGCTGGCGGACAGTTGGATTTTGTCCTGGGTGCCTATAAATCCAAAGGTGGAAAAAGCTTCATCTGTCTGTCATCGACCTTCACCAACAAAGCCGGAGAGACGGTTTCCAGAATCCGTCCGACATTGGCAGACGGCGCGGTCGTAACCGATCCCCGTCCCTGTGTGATGTATGTCGTGACCGAATATGGTATCGTCAATCTCAAGGGTGGATCCGCCTGGGAGAGAGCCGAGAAGCTTATCAGTGTGGCACATCCGGATTTTCGAGATGAACTGATTGCCGAAGCAGAGAAGATGAATCTGTGGAGAAGATCCAACAAACGATAAGGAGAATATAATTTATCATGATAGCAATTTACCCCGGAAGCTTCGACCCGGTGACATTCGGTCATCTGGATATCATCGAAAGAGCGTCCAAGGTTGTGGATGAATTGATCATAGGGGTTCTGGTGAACAGCGCGAAAAAGCCGATGTTTTTCAGAGAGGAGCGGGTGTCGCTTATCGAGGAAACCACGAAACATATTCCGAATGTCACGGTGAAAACATTCGAGGGATTGACGGTTGATTTTGCCAAAGAAAACAAAGCCAATCTCATTATCAGGGGGCTTCGTGCCGTCACGGATTTTGAAATCGAAATGCAGATTGCCCAAACCAATCACAGCATCGAGCCGACCGTGGATACGATGTTTTTTACAACCAGTCTTGAGTATGCTTATCTCAGCTCTACGATCGTAAAGGAGATTGCCGGGTATGGTTCGGATGTCTCAAAAATGGTCTCGCAGGTTGTTGTCGATGCGATAAAAAATAAACAAAAGAATTCATCCGGTGTGGAGGAAAAATAAACCTATGAAATGTTTAGTAAAAAGAGGCTTATCCGTTCTGATTGTTTTCGGAATTATCGTATCATCATTTTTCATAACACCCGTGACGGGCGGTGCTGTTTCCCACGCTAAAAAGAAGGCCGATAATGATACGTTTCGAGATGTCTTTCTCGGCGATGGTCAGACCGTGTCCGAAGCGGATTATGAGGGAGGTTGTTTTGATATCGGTGACCATGGACTTTTGAGTTTTAATAAGTCGAAAAAAAAGGACTGGGATGAGGTATATTTCCCATCCAATGAATCGAAGACCATGGGTGAGGACATTTTTAAAAATGAAACGATCAACTATGAGGTGGCAGATCCGTCGATCATTGAGATCGACGCGTCAACACATACCTATCGCGCGGCGGCCGGTGGAAGTACTACAGTGACCATGACGATGGAATATGAGGTGCCGAAGGATCCTGCCGCGACCGGTGAGGCGGTTGGACTGACGACGAAGACCAGGACGGCCACCATGCTTTTCATCGTCGGTAATGATACCACAGGGGTTACGCTGGACAGATATCAGGCGACCATCTATGTTACCAGTGATTATGTCGACGGAAAAGCCGAGTTCCAGATGTATAATTGTCCCAATCTGACGTATCACAATCTGGGTGTTTCTACTGCCGGGAATAAGATCGATGTCAGTTTGTCGTTGGATATGAATAAACCGTTCTTTACGCTTGTCTGTAATTCGCCCGGGAAAGATACGGTGATGGTTAAGCTGAACAATCAGGTATTTCAAATTAAGCTTACGGTGATTCGCCTGGATCCGAACCGTACTTCGAAGGTACTGGAGCTGGGACAGAGCTTTACTTTGAAGTTGAAAAACTGGCCGAAAAAAACCGACTGGAAATCGACGGATCCGAAGGTGGCTACGGTAACTGCGGATGGAGTGGTGAAGGCAAAGAAGGTCGGAAATACCATCATTTATATGGATATCCAGGGAAATCGTATCGGATGCATCGTTTCTGTCGTGAAAAAAGGGATTGCCAAAGTGGTAAAGCGGGCAATGTGGATCGGTGATAACTGGAAGTATTCCCAGCCGTTGCGTATGCGGTCCGGGTATTATGACTGCAGCTCCTTGGTTTGGAAAGCGTACCGGCTCAGCGGACGATATGTCTGCGGGGCTACCGGTTATGCTCCGGTGGCGGCGGATATCGGTCATTGGGGAGTCCGTATCGGCAGATACAAGGGAAAATTCCGTGAAAAGAAGATCGGAAAGCTGTATTATCTGCCCGGTGACTGTCTTCTGAAGGTGCGGATGCGAAGTGACCGGTATAAGGGTATCGGTCATATTGAGATGATCACCGGATATTCTCTGCATGGTTTTATCGGAACGAAACCGGTCCTGTATCTGACCTGGGGGGCCAGAGAAGAGGGGTATGGAGCCAGCAGAGCGGATGATTTTGTTATCCGACCGTACAATTGAACTATTTTTGTTAAATGATTGACAATCTCCTCTGTTTTTGGTATGATAGTTAAAGATTGTCACTTTTGTGGCAGGCAGTTCGTTTCTATTTAAGTTCTATTTTATCACAAGGAGGATTTTTTCATGGCAAAAAAGGTGGTTTTAGCAGGTGCATGTCGTACGGCAATCGGAACGATGGGCGGTGGACTTTCTACTACCCCGGTAGCGGATCTGGGAGCGATCGTGATCAAGGAAGCGCTGAATCGTGCCGGTGTTAAACCGGATCAGGTTGACCATGTATACATGGGCTGTGTTATCCAGGCAGGACAGGGACAGAATGTGGCACGTCAGGCAACCCTGAAGGCAGGACTTCCGGTGGAGGTACCGGCTGTGACATCCAATGTTGTCTGCGGTTCCGGTCTGAACTGTATCAATCAGGCTGCCCAGATGATCATGGCAGGGGATGCCGATGTCGTAGTAGCAGGCGGTATGGAGAACATGTCCATGGCTCCGTATGCGATTCCGCAGGGACGTTACGGATATCGCATGACCTGGCCGAGTGCAAGCCAGGGTGCGCTTGTTGATACAATGGTGAAGGATGCCCTTTGGGATGCTTTCAATGATT
>JAFYBS010000151.1 GCA_017540125.1 Eubacterium sp. | reverse complement strand
TCAAACGGAAAAGAAATAATCGTACCGAAAAGTAATCAGTAATAAAAAAGAGGCCGAAAGGCCCCTTTTTTTATCTCAAAACATATAGTATACAGAAGTGTATCAGAGTTTCACCCAGGTATAGGAGTTGGTACCGGTCTGAAGCCGGAAAGTGACGGGTTTAAATCCGTTCTCCACCAGGATGGCGGCATCCGCCGTACGGGTCTGTCCCGGAGAGATATTGACGGTGCTCATCACTTCGTTGGCACCCATCTGATATCCCCAGTTAATCGGCGTCAGCTGCTTGGCTCCGTATGCACCGAAAATGTTATGATTATAATCAAAAACGTTGGACATTTTTATCGTCTGTGTTCCGGATTTGTAACCAAGTCTAACCTCGAAAAACAGGTACTGCTGATCGGCCGTCGGAATAGCGTTGGACTTGTTATTCAATGCCAGTTTGGCAGCCTCTTCTCCGTAGATAAACTTCGTGATCTGGATGTTAAATTCCCCGATTTTTTTGCCTTCCATGTAGTAGGTAAAATTAATCCCTTTCGGTGTTTTGGTCGGGAATGTACGGGGGTTATATTTTGACCCTTTTTTTCCGGATTTTTTCTTCACGGTAACTTTGCAGTAGAAGGATTGTTCATCCGAAACCTTTGCCTTGATCGTGGTCGTACCGGGATACTTCGCCGTCAGGACACCGGACTGGGATATGCTGGCGACACTTCCTTTGGAGGAAGTCCACTTAACCCCGGTGGAGGGAAGTCTATCCGAACGCATGGTGTAGATTGATCCTGCCCGGAGCGTCAAAGCGGCAGGAAAAGATGAAGCGGCTTCTGCCTGACCGACGGGAGTCCAGGTACAAAGGGACATAGCCAGGATCAGGAAAAGCGCGATGGTTTTCTTTTTCAAAATATCAGCCTCCTAACACAACATATTTGCTGTTTGTAGTATTTTTGTATTCACAAATACCCGTATATATGGTATAATGTAAATGTGCCATAAAAATGGCAGCATTATCCACGTCGGAAAAGAGAGGAATAGACAATCCAATGAGTATTGTAGATCAGTCAAAAATTCGCAATTTCTGTATCATAGCCCATATCGATCATGGGAAATCCACATTGGCGGACCGTATCATCGAAAAGACCGGGCTTCTCACAAGCCGTGAGATGCAGGCGCAGGTTTTGGATAATATGGAACTGGAACGGGAACGGGGGATCACTATCAAATCCCAGGCCGTTCGCCTGGCCTATACCGCATCGGACGGGGAGGAGTATCTGTTCAATTTGATCGATACCCCCGGACATGTGGATTTTAACTACGAGGTATCCCGGAGTCTGGCAGCCTGTGAAGGAGCAATTCTGATCGTGGATGCGGCACAGGGCATCGAAGCACAGACTCTGGCGAACTGTTATATGGCGATCGATCATGACCTGGAGATCATGCCGGTGATCAACAAAATCGATCTTCCCAGTGCCGAGCCGGAAAGGGTGATTGCGGAGATTGAGGATGTGATTGGGATTGAAGCGGAGGATGCCCCGCGGATTTCAGCAAAGCTGGGAACGAATATCGAAGAGGTTCTGGAGCAGGTTGTCCGGAAGATCCCGGCACCGACCGGAGATAAGAAAGCTCCGCTGAAAGCGTTGATTTTTGATTCTCTGTATGATCCTTACAAAGGAGTGATCATTTTTTGTCGGCTTTTTGACGGCAGTGTCCGGAAGGGAACGAGTATCCGGATGATGGCTACCGGTCTGACGGAGGAGGTCGTTGAAGTCGGGACCTTCGGCGCCGGACAGTTTATCCCCTGTGAGGAGCTGACGGCAGGAATGGTCGGTTATATCACGGCATCACTGAAAAATGTAGACGGCACCCGTGTCGGTGATACGGTGACGGATTCGGAGCGTCCCTGTGAGGAGGCGTTGCCAGGCTATAAAAAGGTTCTTCCGATGGTTTACTGCGGTCTGTATCCGGCCGACGGTGCCAAGTATCAGGATTTGAGAGATGCATTGGAAAAGCTGCAGCTGAACGATGCGGCTTTGCAGTTCGAGGCGGAGACATCCGTGGCACTGGGCTTTGGATTCCGGTGTGGTTTTCTTGGCCTTTTGCACCTGGAGGTAATTGAGGAACGGCTGGAGAGGGAATACAATCTTGACCTGGTGACAACGGCACCCGGTGTGGTTTATCATGTATACAAGACAAACGGTGAGATGGTTGAGGTGACCAATCCGTCAAACCTTCCCGATCCCTCGGAGATCGAGCACATGGAAGAACCGGTGGTGGATGCGGAGATCATGGTGACGACGGAGTTTGTCGGGGCGATCATGAAGCTTTGTCAGGAGCGACGCGGTACCTATATCAGTATGGAATACATGGAAGAGACGAGAGCGCTGCTTCGCTATGTGCTTCCTCTGAATGAAATCATCTATGACTTTTTCGATTCGTTGAAATCCAGGTCGAAGGGATACGCATCGTTTGATTATGAATTAAAGGGGTATGAGCCTGCGAAGCTGGTACGGCTGAACATACTGATCAACCGGGAAGAGGTGGATGCCCTGTCATTTATTGTTCACGAATCCTCTGCTTACGAGCGGGGAAGAAAAATGTGCCAGAAACTGAAACAGGAGATCCCGAGGCATCTGTTTGAAATTCCGATCCAGGCGGCCATCGGTAATAAGGTGATTGCCAGAGAGACGGTAAAAGCAGTACGGAAGGATGTCCTGGCCAAGTGTTATGGCGGAGATATTTCCCGAAAGAGAAAGCTTCTGGAGAAACAGAAGGAAGGCAAAAAGCGGATGCGGCAGATCGGTAATGTGGAGATTCCGCAGAAGGCGTTTATGTCGGTATTGAAATTGGATGAGGAGGAATAATTGGCTCGGAGCGGATTATACATTCATGTGCCTTTCTGCGTGAGAAAGTGTGGGTATTGTGATTTCTGTTCGGTGGGAATCGGGGATGGAGATGAGGCACTGACCGGGCGGATGGTGGATGCTCTCGTTCAGGAGATGGAGAGGGTTGACCGGAACGATGCGGTGACGGTGTTTATCGGGGGCGGGACACCCTCGGTGCTGCCGGTGGGACAGATGGAACAGCTTCTGAAGTCCGTAAGGGAAAGGGTGATCGAAGCACCGGAGGAATTCACCGTGGAATGTAATCCGGGAACCGTGGATGAGGAAAAGCTGAGTTTGTTTCTGGAGTATGGTGTCAACCGGTTAAGTATCGGATGCCAGTCGGCACAGGATGAAGAATTACGCTCGCTGGGACGGATCCATAACTGGACGGATTTTTTGGATGGATATGAGTCGGCAAGGAAAATCGGTTTTGAGAATATTAATGTCGATTTGATGACAGCGATTCCGGGACAGACGGAAGACAGTCTGAAACAAACACTGGAGAAGGTGATTGATTTACAGCCGGAGCATCTGTCGGTATACAGTCTTATCATCGAGGAAGGGACACCGTTTTTTGATCGGTATGGAGAGACTCCTCCCGTGGATGAGGAGACCGATCGCGGGATGTACGAGGTAACCTGCCGCATGTTGGGAGAGGCCGGATTTCGACATTATGAGGTGTCCAATTATGCGAAACCGGGATATGAGTGCCGGCACAATCGGAATTACTGGAAACGGGGAAACTATGTCGGAATCGGACCGGCGGCTTCCTCGCATCGGGACGGTATTCGTCGTACCAATATCCGGGATTGGGAAGCCTATATGAGATGTATCGAAAAGGGAGAAGATTCTGTGGAGGAAGCCGAGGTACTGACAGCCGAACAGAAGCTGTTGGAGACATTGTATCTCGGCCTTCGAACGGCGGATGGTATCCGGATTTCAGAATTGGAAAAAGAGTATTCCGGAAACTATCGTTCCGAATGGGATTTGCCGCTTCGTGATTTTGCGGAAGAGGGATTACTGGTTTATGACGGAGATGCTGTTTCTCTGACAGAGCAGGGGCTCTGGGTCAGTGATACGATCATAGGTCAATTGATGTGACCGGATATTTCAGAAAAGGAGATGGAAACTATGTTACCGAAAGATAAGCTGAAAGAAATTGTTGATTATCATGTTCAACAGATTCGTCGCGTAACGGATTTTGTTCCGGAGGTTGCCCTGATCCTGGGAAGCGGTCTCGGGTCTCTGGCAGACGAGATTGAAACGGAAGCGGTGATTGATTATCACGATCTCCATCGTTTTCCGATATCTACGGTGGCCGGACATAAGGGCCGGTTTGTATTTGGCAAGATCGGTGATGTACGTGTTGTGATCATGCAGGGAAGAGTTCATTATTATGAAGGATACAGTATGACGGATGTGGTTCTTCCCATCCGTGTTATGTCGGAGCTCGGCGCCAAGATTCTGTTTATCACCAACGCTTCCGGTGGAATGAATGTCAGTTTTGAACCCGGGGATTTGATGCTGATCACGGATCAGATTTCGCTTTTTGTTCCATCACCGTTGATCGGAGAGAATGTGGATGAATGGGGAACGAGATTTCCCTCCATGAATGAAATATATAGCCAAAATCTTCGTCATTTGATAGAGAAAACCGCGATGGAATGTGGCATTTCCCTGAAGCAGGGGGTCTATGTTCAGACGACAGGGCCGCAGTATGAATCTCCGGCCGAAGTGAGAATGCTTCGCGAACTGGGAGCGGATGCCGTAGGAATGAGTACGGCGGTGGAAGCGATTTGTGCCGTACATATGGGAATGCGTGTATGCGGTATTTCCTGTATCACCAATATGGCGGGTGGGAGCTCGACCGAGACCGTGACGCATGAGGAAGTGAAGGCCACGGCGGATAGAGTGGCGGACGATTTCAAGAGACTGGTGACAGAGTCGATTTCCGGAATGAAAAAGTAC
>JAFYBS010000150.1 GCA_017540125.1 Eubacterium sp. | reverse complement strand
ATCATCGTTAGCGATGGTCAGAGCTACATAGGCATAGCTCTGCGGTTTACGCAATTCCGTTCCGGAAAAAATGACGTCCTGCATACTGGCACCGCGGAGCTGTTTGGCGCTCTGCTCCCCCAGTACCCAACGAACAGCGTCTGCCACGTTACTTTTTCCACTCCCGTTCGGTCCGACGATACCGGTAATACCATTGTTGAATTCAAAAATCAATTTATTGGCAAAGGATTTAAATCCATGAACCTCAATGCTTTTTAAATACATATTAATCCTCGTATTTCATCAACACATTAATCTTTTCTCAGTTTCATCAGGGCTTGATAGGCAGCTTCCGCTTCCGCTTTTTTCTTCGTATGTCCCTCGGCTACAGCCAGCTCCTCGCCCTGTACAACGCAACGGATCCGAAAACTCTTGTTATGCGGAGGTCCCCATTCATCAATCACTTCATATCGTATGCTGGAATTTTCGTGGTATTTTTCCTGAACGATTTCCTGAAGGTGGGATTTACTGTCATAATACAGCTGCTTTGATTCGATATCCGTCAGAAGAAACGATCGGACAAATGTCTCTGCCGCTGAAAACCCACCATCCAGATACAGGGATCCGATCACGGCTTCAAACGCATCGGAAAGGATGGAATCTCTGGAGGCACCACCGGTTTTAATCTCGCCTCGTCCCAGTAGCAGATAATCCCCCAGTTGAATCTGTCTGGCTGCCTCTGCCAGCGAGGATTCACATACCAATGCTGCACGAGTGGTTGTCAACTCCCCTTCCGGCTTTTCCGGGTATTTTTCAAACAGAAACCGACTGGTTACCAACTCGAGAACGGCATCTCCCAGGAACTCGAGTCGTTCATTGTTCCTCTCATAGGGAAGCCCGTGATCATTGGCATACGAACTATGCGTCAGAGCGTTTTCCAGCAGTGAACCGTCGGAAAACTTATATCCTATGATTTCTGAAAATGATTCCGGCGTTTGTTTACTCATCTTGATTTACTACCTTCGCTATTTTTCCGCTGATATCGTTTTCCTTAAACGTGATGCACTGGCCGATGGCTGTTTTGATCTCAAATGCCTTGGAGTTACCGTGGGCCTTGACTACCAGCCCTTTCAGTCCCAAAAGCGGCGCGCCGCCCTGATCCTTGGTATCAAATAACGACAACTGTTCCTTCAGGGAGCTTTTAATCAGCAATCCACCGATTTTGGTTTTTGCACTTTTATACAGTGCTTTCTTGATCACACCCAAAAACGTCAGAGCCAGACCTTCAAATAGCTTTAAGATGACATTTCCCACGAACGCTTCGCAAACAAGAACGTCGGACGGATTCGACGGAATATCTCTCGCCTCCACACTACCGATAAAATTGATGTCCTTGCATTCCTTCAGAAGCGGTCCGGTTTCCTTGACGAGTTTGTTGCCTTTTTCCTCTTCCGTTCCGATATTGACAATCCCTACCGTGGGATTTTTCTTTCCCATCACATTTTCATAGTAGATGGAACCCATCTGGGCAAATTGAACCAGATTCTCAGGTTTTGCATCGACATTGGCACCACAGTCGATCAGAAGGGACATTCCCTTTTTGGTCGGTAAAAACGGACAAAGAGCAGGACGTTTTACGCCTTTGATCCTTCCGACCACCAACTGACCGCCTACCAGGATAGCCCCGGTACTGCCGGCCGATACGATGGCATCCGCCTTCCCGTCACGAACCAGTTTCATCGCTACAACCAGGGATGAATTCTTCTTTTCCTTGATTGCCAGCGTCGGTACATCACCCATATCGATGATCTCCGTGGCCGGTTCGATCCGGATCCGGTCCTTCGGATAATCCTGATATTTGTCTAGCTCTGCCCGGATAGAATCCTCTATTCCGACAAGAACGACATGAATCTGAGGAAATTCCTTTACGGCATCGATGGCCCCGGCAACGGTCTCGGCCGGAGCGTAATCTCCCCCCATAGCATCCAACGCCACTGTAACATCCATAAATCGATGTCCCCCTTTCCGTATCGATAAATGAGAACGCCACCCCGGTACACGGGGTGGCCATCATCATAACTCATTTGCAGTCTTTGGTTTTCTCGTAGAAAAATGATTGCGCGCTCTTAAACCCGTACTTGGCAGGTCCTATGATCTGCTCCGTACTTCCGACGAAGAAAATCCCATTATCTACCAGTGCATCGGAAAACTTATGATAGATATCATCCTTTGCTTCTTCGGTAAAATAAATCATGACATTTCGACATACGATCAGATGCATACCCCTGGGATAGGGATCCTTCAAGAGGTTGTGGTGCTTGAAGGTAATGCGTTTCTTGATCTCATCCGAAACTCGGACATATCCGTTTCCGTCACTGACGATGTATTTATCACGATAGATTTTCGGAAGACCGGATACGCTTTTTTCTAGATATCGTCCTTCCTGGGCTTTTTCCAAAATATCCTTGTCCAGATCTGTCGCGAGGATGTCTACCTGACTGAGCGGAACGTGTTCTGCCAGAAGCATCGCCAGCGTATAGGGTTCATCTCCCGTTGAACACGCGGCACTCCATATCTTCAAGTGTTTCCCGAATCGATCAATAAGAGTGGAGTAGACGTTATTCTCAACGGTTTTCCACTGCGGAGGATTCCGGTAAAACTCGGAAACGTTGATCGTCAGATAACTGGTAAACTCCTTCTGCATCTCCGTATCACGGGACAGCTGGCGAAAAAACTCGTCATACCCTGGGATATTCCGGCGGGTATAGAAATTATCGATTCGTCGTTTCATCTGACTTTCTTTATAGGAGTTTAAGTCTATACCGGACAAGCGAAGAAAATTTCTTTTAAAATCCTCGTATGTATTTGCCATAGTTCCCTCACTTTAAAATTATTCTTCCTCTGCCGACTCATCGGAAGAAGACTCTTCCGCAGGTGCCTCCTCCGCCTCCTCAGCAGGAGCCTCTTCGGGGGCTTCCTCTTCAGAAGCCGGAGCCTCCTCAGCGGGCTCTTCAGCAGGAGCCGGCGCTTCTTCCGGACTTTCTGCAGGTGCTTCCTCAGTAGATTCAGCCTTTTCTTCGGCTGCAGCCGCTCCGGCCTCTTTCTGCTTCTCAATCTCCAAAGCCTTGATACTGAGAGAAATCTTCTTGGTATCCTCGTTGAAATCAACAATCTTGGCTGTAACTTCCTGTCCGACTTTCAAAACATCGGACGGCTTTTCTACGTGGTCGATAGCAATCTGGGATACATGCAGGAGGGCATCGATGCCTTCCTCAAGCTCAACAAACGCTCCGAAATCCGTCATCCGGGCTACTTTTCCGGTGATCACATTGCCAACGGCGTATTTTTCTGATGCATCCTTCCACGGGTTGTTCTCTTCCAACTTCATGGTAAGTGCGATCTTGGTATCATTGATATCCTTGATCATAACCTTTACGGTATCTCCGACTTTGAACAGCTTCTTCGGATCATCCACACGTCCCCAGGACATCTCAGAGATGTGAAGCAGGCCATCCGCTCCGCCCAAATCGATAAAGGCACCGAAATCCGTGAGGTTCTTCACGGTTCCTTCGACCATCATACCAACCTCGATGCGGGAAAGAAGCTCCTCCTGAAGCTTTTTCTTCTCTTCCACGATCAGCTGTCTGCGATCACCGATGATCCGGCGTTTGTGGAGGTTAACCTCCGTGAGAACAAACTGGATCTCCTGTCCCTCGTATTTGGTAAGATCTCTCTCGTAAATGTCGGAAACCAGACTGGCCGGGATGAAAACACGACCCTCGCCGTAATTTACACTCAATCCGCCCTTCAATGCAGCATGCACCGTTCCGGTCAGGATCTCGTGGTTCTCAAATGCTTCTTCAAAGCGTTTGTTTACCTTATCCTGCTGAAGGCGCTTGTAGGTCACCATAATCTGACCTTCGCTGTCGTTTACGGAAATCACTTTCACTGTCATCTCCTGACCAACCTTCACTTCGCTTTTCAGGTCGACGTCAGGATTGTTACTGTATTCGCTCTTTACCAGAATACCATCGGACTTTGCCTTGATATTCAGGATGATCTCGTTATCCTTGACTTCGATTACAGTCCCCTCGACGATTCCTCCCTTGTGTGGTTGAGTAATATTTGCCTCCTCCTGCATATACTCCTCAAAACTCATTTCTTCTGACATGCCTCTAGAACCTCCTGAATTAATGTATTTGGGGTCGATGCCCCTGCGGTAATGCCTAGGCTTGCAAATCCGTCAAACGATATCTCACCTAACGAATCTGCTGTCTGTATGAAAAAAGTGTTTGCACACTGTTGTTTACAGATTTCATATAGCTTTCGTGAATTGGAGCTGTCGGCGCCACCTATGACGATCATGGCATCCGAACGCCTGCTCAGCGCCTCTGCAGCCTCCTGTCTCGCCTGTGTAGCACGACAAATCGTATTGACAACAATTATATCATACTCTTTTTTTTGGAAAATTTCAACATAATCTTGAAATTTTTTTACGGAGAATGTTGTTTGAGCCACTACACACACCCTTCCGGTGGGGCTTTCAGGGCGATAAGCAAGTGCTTCTTCCCTGGATTCAATGACGGTTCCGCCATTCACCGACCAGCCGAGAATCCCCACAATTTCGGGATGTGACTTCGATCCGAAGATAACGATTTCCTCGCCGGCCAGACTGTGTTCCCGGACAATTTCGTGGATTTTTTTGACAAAGGGGCAGGTTTCATCCACATATTTCAGCCCGCGGTCATCGATTTCACGGATTACCGCTTCCGGAACACCGTGGGACCGGATCACAATCGTCGCGCCTTCCGGTGCTTCCTGTGGTGATTTGATAACCTGTACTCCGGCATTTTTCAGCTCATCAACCACTCTTTCGTTATGAATGATGGGGCCCAGGGTAACAATATCTGATTTTTCTTCGCCATCCAACAGCTCATAGACGGAATCTACGGCACGCTTGACGCCAAAGCAAAACCCGGCGTGATCTGCCACCTCAATCCTCATGTGCCAACTCCAATATCCGGTCAACCACCTGATCGATCGACATTTCCGAAGTGTCGACCAAAATCGCATCCTCCGCCTGCTTCAAAGGCGAAACGGCACGATTCATATCCTGCTCGTCCCTGGCGATAATGTCCTTTTCAATCTCACTGAGATCACAGGCCTCCCCTTTTTCCGTTAACTCCTTATATCTTCGTTTGGCACGGACTTCGGCGCTGGCTGTCAGAAAAATCTTCAGAGAAGCATCGGGAAGAACAACCGTTCCGATATCCCGTCCATCCATGATCACAGACTGTTTCTTCGCCAGTTCCCGTTGCAGGGCGACCAGTTTCTCCCTGACTTCCGTATAACGGGCTACGGAAGATGCGGCTTTTCCGACCTTTTCTTCCCGGATATCCGAAGACACATCCTTTCCGTCCAGAAAAATGTGTTGAGCCCCGTTTTCGTACTTCAGTTCTATTTCAACATCCGAAATCCGGCCGATAACCGCCGTTTTATCCTCCGGATCGATGTCTGAGCGAAGGCAGGAAAGTGCCATCGAACGATACATGGCACCGGTGTCCACATATACAATCCCCAGCTTTTCGGCAACCAGCTTTGCGATAGAGCTTTTTCCGGCTCCGGCCGGTCCGTCAATTGCGATATTTTTCACCATCACACGTCTCTCCTTCCTGCGGCAAACCCCGTAGACCAGGCTATTTGAAGATTATAGCCTCCGGTCAGGGCATCTACGTCCAGTATCTCTCCGGCAAAATACAATCCGGACACCAGTTTACTTTCCATCGTTTGGGGATTAACCTCCTTCACGGATATCCCCCCTCTGGTGATAATAGCCTCCTCAAACCGTCTTACCCCGGTTAATGTCAACGTAAAATCTTTGATCTGCCCGACCAGATGAAGCCTCTCTTCCCTGGTCAGATCCAAACTACGCTTCGTTTCTTCGATTCCCGCCTGCTCCAAAATGACGGGAATCAGGCTTTTGGGAAGCATTTTTCTCAAAAGATTACCGATTGCTTTTTTTCCGTCTTCACGGAAGTCCCTCAGCAATCTGGTATCCAGTTGATCCCGGTCCAATCCGGGTTTGATATCCAAAACCAACACCAGCGGATGATCGGCAAGAATATCTCCTATACGGGAACTGGCCGTAAGGATTGTCGGTCCGCTGACACCAAAATGAGTAAACAGGATTTCTCCGAAACCCTCCAGAAGCTTTTTTTCCTTCGCTCCCGATCTGTCCCATATGGTTTGTGCCGTATTGATCAGGGTAAGTCCCTGCATTTTCCGGACCAGCGTTTCCTTTGTTGCGATACCGGTAAGCCCCGGCCTCGGACGGACAAGGCTGTGTCCGAGCTCTTCCGCCATACGGTATCCGTCCCCGGTAGAACCCGTTGACGGGTAGGATATACCTCCCGTGGCCAATATAACCCTGTCAGCCATTCGTTCTCCGCCGGAGCGAAGTCGAACACCGAGAACCCGGTCTCCCTCCGGTGTCAGAACCAGATCCTCCACCTCGGTGTTCAGTGATACCTCTACATCGAGTTCATGGAGACGACGGTTTAACATCCGGATGACATCCGAGGATTTATCCGAGGCAGGAAACATCCGTCCGCCTCGTTCCTCCCGAACCGGTAATCCCCACTCCTGAAACCGTTCGATCACATCATGATTGGAAAAACCGTATATACATGAATAAAGGAACTTTGCATTCGTCACCACCTGTGCGAAGATATCCTCGATTTCACAGGCATTGGTGAAATTGCAACGTCCCTTTCCTGTAATGTAAAGCTTTTTTCCGGTCTTTTCATTTTTTTCGATCAACAATACCCGATCTCCGGATAATGCCGCCGAAACAGCCGCCATCATCCCGGCAGCACCGCCACCGACGATAATGGTATCCACTTTATCGGGAAGCATAGACTTCATCTTTCTTCATGGTAATATTCTCGCTGGCATAAGCCCCCTTGTCCGTACGGAAAATCACTCCGTGACATCCCTCGACATTGTCAAGAATACTGTTGGCAAAACACTCCAGGATCAAACCTTCCATATCGGCATCACAGTCGGTCACCGGCTTTCCGGTGCTGTCAAACACGATAATCGCCTTGTCCTCTTCCATGGACACTTCGGAAACCCGTATGTTATCATCCTCGAGATTGTTCAAAACAAGCTCGGTGATGTACATCAGACTGTCATCATCCTCTTTTTTCTTCACCCTGGATGGCAACACTGCCATAGAATCCGGATCAATGGTAAACACTGTGATCGTTTCCATCTTCGGTGAAGGCAAAGGAGATTCTTCGGTCGGTTCTGATGTCGCTTTTTGCTCCGGGGCAGACGAATTTCCGCATGCCGTCAGGCAAAAAACCAAAACCAGGATATATAAAACTCCGGTAAGCTTTCTCCCCATACTCACTCCTGAATACACCTTCTTCCCCATGTTATGTGAGTATTGTAATCACAAATTTTGTCAGTTGTTTGACAAAAACACCGATAAATCACTCGATATCCCTCATAACTCCGCGATTTCGATAGATATAATCCACCAGAGAGATCACGGTCAGGACCAATGACGCATAGACGAAGAAGGTATCGATCGTTCGAAATACCGGTTGCTCAAAATGAAAAATCAATAGCAGAGACATCAGCATCTGAGTGAAGGTTTTGACTTTTCCCCACCAGCTGGCGGCGATCGTCACCCCTTTTTCCGCCGCAACCAGACGGAAACCGCTGATGATAAACTCCCGGCTGATGATCACGATAACCACCCATGCGGGCATTTCTTCGTTTCCGTCCACCAGAAAGCAGATCAGCGCGGCACAGACAAGAAGCTTGTCTGCCAGCGGATCCATAAACTTTCCGAAAGTGGTGATCTGGTTATACTTACGGGCCAGAAATCCGTCAAAGAAATCCGTCACACAGGCTGCAATAAAAATACACCCGGCGACGATATCCGCATTGGGCGAATCCCATAGCTTCGCTACAACAAAAAGAGGAATCATGATTACACGAAGTATCGTAAGTGAATTAGGCAGATTCATGTATTCTCTCCTTCCTGAAACGTTTTTTCCACCGGCTCACCGATGAGATCATAGCCATTGGCTCCTGTTATGTTAACCCAAACCAGGTCTCCTGTCAACCTTTCTTCTTCGGATTCAAAAAAAACGAAGCCGTCTATATCCGGAGCATCCCGATAGCTTCGACCGATATAACACCCCTGATCCGGCAGATATCCTTCCACAAGAACCGACAGGGATCTGCCGATGACAGAACGGTTTTTTTCAAAAATAACCGCTTCCGAAGCCTGCATGATCTCATCCGCCCGTTTCTGCCGGATTTCCTCCGGAATTCTGTCATCATACCCGGCTGCCGGCGTCCCCTCTTCCTCAGAATACGGAAAAACTCCCAGACGGTCAAATTGCATTTCCCTGACAAAATCGAGACATCGTTGATGCTGTTCCTCTGTTTCTCCCGGAAACCCGCTGATCAACGTGGTCCGAAGGGAAACATCGGGCAAAATATGACGAATCGTATTGATCCGCTGTATTAAGCTTTTTTGATCTGTTTTCCGTCCCATACGCCGCAGGATTTCATCATCGGCGTGCTGGATGGGAAGATCCAGATAATGACATACCTTCGGTTCGGCCTTCATCGCATGAAGAAGATCGTCCGTGATTTCTTCCGGATAACAGTACATAAGCCGGATCCACTCGATCCCCGTCACACGGCAAAGCCGATGCAGAAGCTCGGGCAGTGTTTTCTTTCCGTAAAGGTCCGTTCCGTACAGGGTTGTTTCCTGAGCTACGAGGATCAACTCCTTACAGCCCTGTTCTGCCAGTATTTCAGTCTCCTCAACCAGTTCCTCCATCGGAACCGACCGATAGGCCCCCCTCATCAACGGGATGGCGCAATAAGTACAACGTTTATTGCAACCCTCCGCTATTTTCAAGTACCGGTAAGAATCCATACCGGTTCGCTGTCTCTTCGTCAGATGATTCGGAAGATAGTCGACTGGTTTCATGATATCCGGTCTTTCCCCTGCGATTGTCTTCTCAACAGCTTCCCATATACTGTCATAGGATGCCGTCCCGACGACAGCATCCACCTCTGGCAGTTCCTCACGCAACTCTTCACGATATCGCTCGGCCAGACAACCGGTCACGATGAGAGCCTTGCATTTTCCTTCCGTTTTCATCGGAGCCAGTTCGAGAATAGTCTCGATACTCTCCTGCTTGGCATCCAGGATAAAACCGCAGGTATTGACAATAATGATCTCCGCTTCGGAGGCGTCGTCCGTGATGAACACCTTATGATCACCCAGAATCGCGATCATTTTTTCGGAGTCGACCAGATTTTTATCACAACCGAGCGAGGCAAAATAACAGTGATAATTCAAAGGCTATCCTTTCTGGCGTACTTCGGAGCCGAACATAGTCCGAGATGTTTATAATCCAAAACCAATAGCTACATACGGTAACTGATCGTCTGCGCCGTTGCCGTCGACAACATTTTTCATCAGCATAGCGATGGTCATCGGTCCGACACCTCCCGGCACCGGTGTGATCAGGGATGCCACCGGCTCGACGGAATCGAAATCAACATCTCCGCACAGCTTTCCGTTCTCCTGGCGATGGATACCGACATCAATAACAACGGCACCCTCTCTCACATAAGAGGCATCCACCATTTTCGGTTTGCCGATAGCGACAATCAGAATATCAGCCCGTTTACATATCTCCCTGAGATCTTTGGTATGCGAATGGCAGACGGTTACTGTGGCATTTTCGCGGAGCATCAGCATTGCCATAGGCTTTCCGACAATGTTACTTCGTCCGATGATGACACAGTTTTTTCCGTCGATTTCCACTCCGGACCGTTTCAACAGCTGGATCACGCCGGCGGGTGTACAGGACAAAAACCCTTTCTGACCGATACTGAGCCGCCCGACATTCTCCGGATGGAATCCATCCACATCCTTGTCCGGTGAGATTTGTCGTATCACTTTGTCCTCGTCAATATGAGCCGGCAGAGGTAACTGCACCAGAATTCCGTCAATGCTGTCATCATGATTAAGCGTATCTACCAGTTTCAGCAAATCTTCTTCACTGGTATTCGCCGGCAACTCATGAGACACAGACCTAACTCCGCAGAAATCACAGGCTTTCTTTTTGTTTCCCACGTACACAGCGGAGGCCGGATCATCACCTACCAAGATCACAGCCAGGCTCCTTTTTAATCCCTCTTTTTCCACCTTTTCACGACACTCTTCTTTGATCTGCTGTGAGATGGCCTTTCCGTCAATTATCTTTCCCATAGTTACCCCTCTCCTTTTCCGTTGCCGTTGCTACTCGATATAAGCAATTTTATCGCGTATACTCTGCATATGTATGTCCGTACGGTTAATGACATCCGCGCATGCTCTCAGTTCGTAGACGATGTCTTCGGCATCCTTGACGTTTCGTTTATACTTCACGGAATGCTCCAGACTGGCCCAGAAGTCCATAGCAATGGTGCGGATCTGAACCTCCACACGCACTCTTTCTTTGCCATCCGAAAAGAACACCGGTACCTCCAGAATCAGATGAAGGCTGCGGTAGCCGTTTTTCTTCGGTTTCCGGATATAATCCTTGGTCTTGATGACTTCGACATCATCCTGCGCCTCCAGCATCTCTGCCACCTGGTAGATATCATCGAGAAAGGCGCAGATCACCCGTACCCCGGCCACATCGTTCAGATTCTCCCTCACAGATTCGATGGTCAGGGGAAGTCCTTTTTTCTTCAGTTTGGTAGCGATACTGTCCGGTGTTTTGATACGCGTCTCGATAAACTCAATCGGATTCCGGTTTCTGGTGATGGACAACTCGTCATTCAGAACCTGCAGCTTGGTTTTCACTTCTCGGATGGCACCGTTGTAAATCATCATCATACGGTTGAACTCTCTTTGTTTATCCTCAAACAGATGATTTACATCACCGGGAAGATGTGCATAATCCTGATGCGCCATCAAGTATTGATCATTCATATCGATTCTCCCTCAAAAAAGCAGACTCATTTTTTGTTGTAGTTAATCAGGCATCCTTTGGCGATGATTTCCCGCTCATGGTCGGTCAATGCGCCCAGTCGAAGCGTGATCTCCTTCAGTTCATCCCCTACGACATAAGCCTTGACCTCATCGATCTTTTCCGCAACTGCTTTTCGGATATCCCTGATAAAAATGTAATCATCACGGTCAAATACCAAATCACCGTCATAGGTGAAAGGAAGCATTCCCCAATTGATCAGATTGGAACGATACCGCTTGGTTGCATATTCTCTGGCGATGTTTGCCAGACCGCCCAGAACTCTCTGACAGCTGGCCGCCTGTTCCCTCGCAGATCCGTCGCCGGGTTTCACGGCAAAAATCACGGAACCGATTTCCGTCTCTTTCGGATCGATCTCCGCCACGGATTTTAACTTTTCATAAACCCCCTTCAGATTAGGATCTTCAGCAAAAATATCCCCGCCGTCAATTCTGACTTTTTCCGCTGCGTGAACTGCCTTTGCTTTTCCCACATAGGCCGGATCCTTTCTCGAAAGGGTAAACTCCGCCAGGCCGAGGGGGTTGGACCGGTAGGACGATGTCTCACCGGAGGGGATCAGCTCATCCGTAGTAGTTACCGGATCATGGATCATGGAAACCACCTTCAGCAGAACATGCTCCGTCAAAGGATACATAGTCGGCCAATCCACGATATTCGGACCGAACTGAATCGGTGTTTCCGGCATAGCTTTACCGATGCCGTTATAAACCCTGTTATCATAAATACTCTTATCAAAATAGTATTTCGGTCTGCTAAAAGAGACATCGATATCGGTAGCCGGCGTCAGGTAGCCCTTGTTGGCGGCTGTTGCCGCAATCGAACGAGCATCCATCAAAGCCACGGAAGCGATCTGACCGTTTGTCACCTTGGACCCCTCCCGATTCGGGAAGTTTCTCGTCGAATGACGGATACTCAGTCCCCGGTTGGCCGGTACATCTCCCGCGCCGAAGCAGGGTCCGCAAAAGGCTGTTCGAACCGTCGCTCCTGATTCGAGGAAAGTGGCAATCGTGCCGTTTTTCACAAGCTCCATCAAAATCGGCTGACTGGCAGGATAGACACTGAGAGAAAACGCATCCGAACCGATGGTTTTCCCTTTCAGGATATCAGCGGCATCACACAGATTTTCAAAACCTCCGCCGGCGCATCCGGCGATAACACCCTGTTCCACATAGATCATCCCGTCGTGTATTTTATCCGTAAGCTTAAACTCTATATCGTTGTTATCCAGACTGACGGAGGCTTTTTTCTCGACCTCACGCAGGATATCCCCCGGATTGGCATTTACCTCTTCGATGGTAAATGTATTGCTGGGATGGAACGGCATGGCGATCATCGGTTTAACCTTTGACAGATCCACTTCTACCAGACCATCGTAATAGGCAACATCAGCCGGTTTCAATTCACGATAGGCATCCGGCCTCTGATGAAGCTCATAGAAATCTTTTACGGCACTGTCGGTACGCCAGATGGAGGACAGACAGGTAGTCTCGGTCGTCATGACATCCACACCGATACGGAAATCTACACTCAGATTTTCAATTCCGGGTCCGACAAACTCCATGACTTTATTATTGACAAATCCGTTTTCAAATACCGCACCGATGATAGCCAGGGCCACATCCTGCGGTCCCACGCCTGGATTGGGCTTTCCGGTGAGATATATGGCAACCACGCCGGGCATCGGAACATCATATGTCTGCTCCAGGAGCTGTTTGACAATCTCCGGACCGCCTTCTCCCACAGCCATGGTTCCCAGTGCTCCGTAACGGGTATGAGAATCCGACCCCAGAACCATCGCGCCGCATTCGGCAAGCATTTCTCTGGCAAACTGATGGATGACAGCCTGATGCGGAGGAACATAGATGCCACCGTACTTTTTGGCACAGGAAAGTCCAAACATATGGTCATCCTCATTGATCGTTCCGCCGACGGCGCACAGGCTGTTGTGACAGTTTGTCAGTACATACGGAACCGGGAACCTCTCCAGTCCGGATGCTCTCGCGGTCTGCAGGATACCGACAAATGTGATATCATGAGAGGTCAGTTTGTCGAATTTGATATTTAAATTTGCGGTATCATCGGATTGATTATGTGCCTGAAGGATCCGATATGCCATCGTTCCCTGTCCGGCAAGATCTTTTTGATAGCCGGATGCTTCGGGAGCGGACTCCGACACTGTTTTTTCCCCATCTACCAGATAATAACCACCTTCTCGCAATATAACCATTTTTCGTTCCTCCTTTAATCCAAATCATGTATTCTTTCGAGATTTTCTTCAACGATTCCCACACATTTCTTTATAATATCACAAAAAGACGATAGTATCAAGAAAAATCTACTTGTAAAAAAAGCGTTCTTGTAGTAAACTAGGTGAGAAAACATGTATCGAATGGAGGATGTTATGCTACGACACCTGATGAATGTACTGGATTTTTCCGTAGAGGAGCTGGAAAACCTGCTGTCCCTTGCGGAAGAGATATACGACAGACCCGGAGAATTCTCCGACGCCTGTCATCGAAAAAAACTGGCTACCTGTTTTTACGAACCAAGCACACGAACCAGACTCAGCTTCGACTCGGCGATGCTCAATCTGGGCGGTCAGGTGCTTGGTTTTTCTTCTGCCGATTCATCCTCGGCAGCGAAAGGAGAAAGCGTGGCCGATACGATTCGTGTCATCTCATCGTATGCAGATATCTGCGCCATGCGACATCCCAAAGAGGGTGCTCCGTATGTTGCTTCCCTTCACTCACGGATTCCCGTTATCAATGCCGGTGACGGAGGCCACAATCATCCGACACAGACATTGACCGATCTCATGACCATTCGAAAACTGAAAGGCGGTTTCAGTGGATTGACCATCGGTCTTTGCGGCGACCTGAAATTCGGGCGTACCGTTCATTCTCTGGTGGAGGCGATGGTCCGCTATCCGGATGTGCATTTTATCATGATTTCTCCCGATGAACTTCGGATACCGGATTATCTGAGGCGTGATATCCTGGACCGGAATCTGATTGATTACAAAGAGGTGGGCATTCTGGAAGATGTGATGCCGAAGCTGGACCTTTTATACATGACCAGAGTTCAGAGAGAACGCTTCTTCAACGAAGAGGATTATATCCGGTTGAAGGATTCCTTTATCCTGGACAGCAAAAAAATGAAACTGGCGCGGGGAGATATGCTGGTGCTGCATCCCCTTCCCAGGGTGAACGAAATCGCTACCGAGGTTGATGATGATCCCCGTGCGGTGTATTTTAAGCAGGCAGAGTTTGGCGTTTATGTGAGGATGGCTTTGATATTAACTTTATTAAAAGAGATGGATAGGTGATAATAATGAATAACGGTGAATTGAGAATCGGCGGATTACAGGAAGGTGTTGTGATCGATCATATCCATGCCGGCGGAGCGATGGAGATTTATAACTATCTGCATCTGGAAGAGGTGGATGCTTCGGTTGCTATTATAAAAAACGCCCGATCCAGTAAGATGGGGAAAAAGGACATCATCAAGATTGAGGGGCCCATCACCATCGACCTGGAGGTACTGGGGGTTCTGGATGAGAACATCACCATCGATGTGATAAGGGATAACAAAATTGTGGAAAAACGGGTCCTGACTCTTCCGGAGATTGTAACGAATATCATTAAGTGCAAAAATCCACGTTGTATCACTTCCGTGGAGCAGGAATTACCGCATCGATTTAAACTGACGGATCGTGATAACCGGGTTTATCGGTGTATGTACTGTGAACAACGCTGGCATCGCAGACGCCGCTAGAAAACCTCTTATGCGATTGATCAATATAAAAGGATGGAGCCTCTCAAGTCATGGCCCCATCCTTTTCTGTTTCAATCCTTTAATTAATCATCATCACCCGATTCTTCCGGTTCGTTCGGGGCTGTTGACTCATCATCCCCCTCAAACGTGTTTTCCGGATCGTTGGAAACATCTCCCTCTGCTTTCATCTTCTCAAATTGCGCAGGGGTCACTACATAGCATTCAAAAGAATCACCGATGGAATCATCTTTTTTATACTCAGCTTCGATATCAACCGAACCATATCCCTTCAGGATCAGTTTCTCGGCGGAAGCATCCACATCGGCGATACCGGCAGTCTCGGAAGCAAAGCTAAAATCACTCATTTTTGCTTCAAAACCCTTGGTCTTGATATCAAACGGATGATTCTGCGCATCCGCCCCACCCTTTGCTACTTCGATCGGGAAAGCTGTTCCTTCCGGCACGACAAAATACAGGTTGGAATACTTGAATACCATATCCAGTTCTTCCGACACTTCGATATTGCAGCTTACTTTCGCAATGGGTTTTCCATTCTTTTTGACTTTTGATTCGACAAAAAGCTTTGTCTTTCCGGTTTTGAGACCGATAACTTCTTTTCCGCCATTTTTAGTGGTGATAACTTTGGCGATATTTGAATCCTTGACGTATGCTTTGACCTTTTTAGCTTCTTTCTGTTCCTTCTTTGTTCCGCCTGAAACCTTGAATTTGAGTTCAATTTCAGCGCTGTCCTCGACAGTTAAGTCACATAACTCATCTTTATTTTTGATCTGAATGGACAGCGTCAGACTATTGTTCGTATTCTTGGTCTTTGCCTCGCTGCCACGGGGCACGGAAGGACTGACGGCTGCCGCCATAGCCAATGCCAGTACGATTGCAGTTACTTTCGAAAACACTTTTTTCATGAACCCACTTCCTTTCTTATTCAATTATCAATCCTATAAAACCTAACTAAACTTTATTATAAAACGCCGGTATGGCATTTTATCGTCAATTCTTACGACGCGCACACTTTACGTCTAAAACAAACCACGGATACGGCCCTTATCATCAACATCCACGTGTTCTGCTGCCGGCACCTTCGGCAATCCCGGCATTGTTACTATCGTACCAGTCAGCGCCACGACGAAGCCGGCACCGGCACTGACATATGCCTCACGGATGTGGATCACATGATCTCTCGGTCGGCCCAACACCGACTTATCATCCGACAACGAATACTGATTCTTTGCCATACATACCGGAAGAGAGCCAAATCCGAGTTCTGTCAGCTTCTCCAGCTGCTTGATCGAATCTGCCGAGAACTCCACACGCCCCGCTCCGTAGATTTCGGTGGCGATGGTTTCGATTTTTTCTTTCAGCGAGATGGAATCCGGATACAACGGATGATATTCACTGGGGCGGTTTTCTATGGTCGAGACGACTTTCTCTGCCAACTCTTTTCCTCCGTCTCCTCCGTCAGCCCATACATCCGCCAGAGCAAACTCGGCCCCCTTTGACTCGCAAAACTCTTTTACATAGGCAATCTCATCCTTCGTGTCCGTCAGGATATGATTCAAGGCCACGATACAGGGTACATCAAATTTCGCGATGTTCTCGATATGCTTTTCCAGATTGGCGATACCGGTTTTGAGAGCATCGATATTTTCCTGCTTCAGTTTATCCTTCGGCACACCGCCGTTGTATTTGAGTGCACGGATCGTACATACCAGAACCACGGCATCCGGATGTAACCCTGCTATCCGGCTTTTAATATCCAAAAACTTCTCCGCGCCCAGATCGGCGCCGAAACCGGCCTCCGTGATACAGTAGTCCGCCAGCTTCAAAGCGGTTTTCGTGGCACGAATGCTATTACAGCCGTGTGCGATGTTCGCAAAAGGACCGCCATGAACGAGCGCCGGTGTATGCTCCAGTGTCTGAACGAGGTTCGGACGGATGGCATCCTTCAGAAGAGCCGCCATCGCTCCCACGGCATGCAGCTGTTTTGCCGTCACGGGCTTTCCTTCATAGGTATAGGCGACGATGATTTTCTCCAGTCGCTTCTTCAGATCCTTCATATCACTGCACAGGCACAGGATCGCCATGATTTCCGAGGCAACCGTGATGATGAAATGATCCTCTCTTGTCACACCGTCCGCTTTACGCCCCTGTCCGACCGTGATGTTACGTAAGACACGATCATTCATATCCTCGCAACGCTTCCATACGATCTGCTTCGGATCGATCCGAAGGTCGTTTCCCTGCTGGATATGATTGTCCAGCAGCGCTGCCAACAGATTATTGGCAGAGGTGATGGCATGAAAATCTCCGGTAAAATGCAGGTTCAGCTCCTCCATCGGAACGACCTGTGCGTAACCGCCGCCGGCCGCGCCGCCCTTTAATCCGAAACAGGGACCGAGGGAAGGCTCCCGAAGGGCGATGATCGCTTTTTTGCCGATCACCTGCATCGCTTCACCGAGTCCGACCGTCACTGTTGTCTTTCCTTCTCCTGCCGGTGTCGGGTTGATCGCAGTCACCAGTACCAGCTTTCCGTCCGGGTTGTTCTTCACCCGGTCCATCAATTCATCCGTAAGCTTCGCCTTATATCGACCGTACGGATCAATTTCCGTCTCATCGATGCCAAGCGTCGCTGCTACCTCCGAAATCGGTTTCAGCTCCGCTTCCAAGGCGATATCCATATCCGATTTTACTGATTTCATCTTCATAATCGATCCCCTCCTTCGAGATTGGTGCCCACAGAAATTATTTTAACACATACCCGATGAAAAATCTACAAAAAAATCATCTCCTGTTACAAATACGGATGATATGGTTCATGATTTCATCGGCGGTATTCACTCCGGTTGCCTGCAAAAGACTCTTGAAATGCGCGTTGGAGTTCACCTCACACACCAGCATGCCCTCTTCACCAAACAGAAGATCGACACCGGCAAAATCCGCCCCGACAGCATGAGCCGCCTGCTTGGCCAGCCAGATTTCATCATCATCCGGCTCGTAAGCGTGAGCTTCTCCTCCGGAAGACACATTGGCACGAAAATCCGTTTGGGATTCCCTCAACATGGCTCCAATCACATCACTGCCTACAACCTGAAGGCGAACATCCTTTCCTTTTGAGCAGGCGATATACTCCTGAAACAAAATCTGATTGGATCCGAGGGTTGGCGTTCCGTGCTTTTTTCCCTTCGCATTCAACCCGAACAGGCTATACAGCTCGGTTTTGTTGTTCACCAGATAAACCTGTTTGCCAAAGGAACCGAAAGCCTCCTTCACCACAAGGGGAAATCCCAGCCGATCCGATACCCGCTTCAGGAATACATGATCCGTAAAACCGATGTTATCATACGTCATCGGGGCAAAAATCGTCCTTGGCATAGGAAGCCCACAGGACATCAGGGCCAAATGTGTTTTTCTCTTGTCATCACACAGCGCGATGGTTCTGGACGAATTGAATACCGGTACTCCCTGTTGTTCAAAAAACTCGGCCAGCATCACATCCTTATCCCAGAGGATCACAAAATCCGGTCTCCCCCTCAGCCCCGGGAAGGTCGTAAGTCCCGTATCAACCAGACAACCGGAATTCTCCATTTTGGTAAGATCAACCCCCCGCTCATTCGCGGACCGGACCAACATATCAGCCAGCTCATCGAACTTGGTACTCCAGAAAAATCCGTTTGTAATCAGAACTCCACGCAAGCCGCCTGCCTCCTTGCCGGGAAACGAAATCGTTCCCCTATTCTCTGCCTTCCTCCGATAAAAATGCCTCGAAGCTCTCCATCGTCATGAGAATTTCTCTCGCCTTGGTCCCTTCCTCCGGACCGACTACTCCGACATCCGATAATTGATCCATGATACGTGCGGCACGGTTGAAACCGATGCGAAAAGCACGCTGCAGAGCACCGATGGATGCTTTATTCTTTTCGATGATAAATCGACCGGCCTCCTCAAAATACTCATCTCTTCCGTTGCCGGGAGATGCCGGTTCCGGTGCGGCTCCTCCACCGCTGCTCTCTGCCTGAACCGTTTCGATGCTAGCCGTTACATTCTCATAATAGGCCGCGCCGCTGTTTTCCTTCAAAAAGGCAACAACCTTGTCCCTGTCATCATCGGAAACGAACGCTCCCTGAACACGAATCGGTTCCGGCAGCGTCACCGGAGCAAAAAGCATGTCACCGTTTCCTAACAATTTTTCCGCGCCTGCCGAATCGATAATCGTCCGTGAATCAATCTGTGACGAAACCGAAAGGGCGATACGCGAAGGTACATTTGCTTAGATGATTCCGGTGATGACGTTAACAGACGGTCTTTGTGTTGCCAGCACCAGGTGAATACCGGCAGCACGTGCCTTCTGCGCCAGCCGTACGACCGATTCCTCCACATCGTGGGAAGCCACCATCATCAGATCTGCAAACTCACCTACAATGATAACAATCTGCGGCATCTTCTGAAACTCCGGATCATCCTTTGACTTTACTTTTTTGATCTTTTTATTGTATGCCTCGAGATCCCGTACACCTAACTCGGAAAACTTTTTATAACGTTTTTCCATCTCGGCCACAGCCCATGCCAGAGCAGCCGATGCTTTTTTCGGATCCTCTACCACCGGAATCATCAGATGCGGAATCTCAGCATATGCCATAAACTCAACCATCTTCGGGTCTACCATGATAAGCTTGACATCGTTGGGATTGGCCTTGTAAATAATACTCATGATCAAGGTGTTGATCAAAACAGATTTACCCGATCCGGTAGATCCTGCCACCAGAAGGTGGGGCATTTTTGCGATATCGGTAACAACCGTTTTTCCGCTGATATCCTTTCCGACAGTGAACGTCACCTTCGACTTCGCATCCCTGAACTCATCACTTTCCAGCAGTTCCCGGAGCGTGATCGTTACCCGTTTTGCATTCGGAACCTCAATTCCGACTGCAGATTTTCCGGGAATAGGTGCTTCGATTCGTATATCCGAGGCAGCCAGACTCAGCTTGATATCATCCGTCAGTCCGGTGATACGGCTTACCTTAACGCCCTGATCCGGCACCAGTTCATAACGTGTCACACTGGGTCCGACACTGATATCTCCCAGGCTGACTCCGACCCCGAAGCTGTCCAACGTATCCTTGAGTTTGATCGCGGTTTCCTTGAGTTCTTTATCGCTCATTACACGGGCACCGGATTTCGGTTTGCTGAGAAGATCCAACGGCGGGAATACATAGGGTATCTCCGGTGGGATTTTCGGTTTTTCGGGTTCGTTTTCCGATACCGAAGGCTCGGAGGGAGTCGCTTCTTTTTCCGGAACGGGTTTCTCTTTAGCTTCTTTTTCCGGTTTTACATCCGGCTCTTCCGTAACCATTTCGTCTGGCTCTTCGGAAACAGAAGGAAGAACATCAGCCGGCGATGGTTCTGTCACTGCCACCGTTTCTTCCGCCTCACTTTCCGACCGGGATATATCTTCGGATTCAGGCAAAGGATCGGCTGTCATGGGATCCGGAGCCAGGGCCGGTTCCTCATGCTTTCCGAATTTAGCCTCCAGTTCTCTTTCAAAAATGTCATCGTCCGGAGTATCCTTACGGTTCATACCCCGGATATGGATGTCGGCCAGCATTTTTTCCGTAGCCGCTTCACTTCCGGGCATTCCCGGTGTGACCTGTTCCATCTCCGCCGTCTCTTTCATTTCTTTTTTTCTGCGACGGGCTGTTTTTTCTTCAACCGGTTGTTCCTTTTCCTCCTGAGGAGCAGCATGTTCCTCTGCTTCCAGACGATCCGACGTATCGAAGGTGTGAACCTTCATTTCACGTTTCCGGAGTTCATCAAACCGTTTTTGACGTTCCTCCTCCCGCCTCTGCTGTCGTTCCTCACGGTTTACTGCGGAGCGTCTGGACATCTCCTCATGCTTGTCCTGAACTCTCCGGTTCATGTTGGCAAACAACAGTTTACGGGAGAACAGAATGAAGAACAAAAACAGCAATCCGATTAAAAGGATCAGATCTCCTGCCCTGCCCAACAACTTGGATAATTCAAAAGACAGCATGCCACCGAAAAATCCACCGCGTGAATGATTTCGGGCCGAATAACTGAATGTATCCCACACTTCTTTCACATCGGAATTAAAAAACCACTGGACGATTCCGCATACGACCAGATAAAACCCGAGTCCGTACCATGCCTTATGGCGAATAACAACATTATCGGAGTTCAGTATCACCAGTCCTCCGATAAACACCAGAAGAACAGGAAATACATAGGCAACCGCTCCAAAAAGTCCAAACAGAACGTAACGGATTCCGCTTCCGATCACTCCTCCAAAACCGAAAAGACTGATCAGGATCAACAGTGCCAGAACCAGTACGACCAGAAACACGATCTCGGCAACGATCGGATTTTTACGCGCACTGTTTTTTTCGGACTGTTTCCCGTTCTTTGACTTTCTCCTGGTATTTCCGGAATTCTTTTTCTTCGCTGCCATCAATACCCTTCCTTACGCATTAAAATTATCATAATACTTGCAAAAACCCCCTGTGTCTTAATGATACAGGGGTGTGTTTGCAAAAACAATTCTTTTATTTACCTACTCAAAAGAAGTGATGTGTCAATTATTCTTCCGGCACATCCTTGATACTGAACGAAATACGTCCCATCTTATCCTTCCCAAGGCAGACCACCTTCACTTCGTCTCCCAAAGTGAGTTCATCTTCTACATGGTTAATCCTGCGCTTCGCAATGTTAGAGATATGTACCATGCCCTCTTTGCCGGGAGCAAACTCGATAAACGCTCCGAAATCTTTGATGCTGACAACTTTTCCGGTCAAAATCTGACCTTTCTCAAAATCGGAAACGATGATATTGATCAGTCGGATTGCTTCCTCCATCGCTGCCTTATCCGTACCGCAAACCGAAACCGCACCGTCATCATCAATATCGATTTTTACTCCGGTACGCTCAATCAGAGCGTTGATGGTCTTTCCTCTCTGTCCGACTACATCACCGATCTTCTGCGGATCGATCTGGATCTGAACAATCTTCGGAGCAAAAGCATTCACCTCAGGTCTCGGCTCAGCAATGCACGGTTTCATGATCTCATCCAGGATATAAAGTCTTGCTTCACGGGTACGCTCAATCGCCTGCTCCACAATCTGTCTCGTCAATCCGTGAATCTTGATATCCATCTGGATTGCGGTAATTCCTTTATGAGTACCGGCAACTTTGAAATCCATATCGCCGAAGAAATCCTCAAGTCCCTGGATATCCGTCAGGATCAGATAATCATCATCGGTCTCTCCGGTTACCAGTCCGACTGAAATACCGGCCACGGGAGCTTTGATCGGAACACCGGCTGCCATCAGAGACAGCGTCGATGCACAGATACTACCCTGAGAGGTAGAACCATTTGACTCAAGAATCTCGGACACGGTACGAATTGTGTAGGGGAACTCGGCCTCTGACGGGATGACAGGAAGCAGGGCTCTCTCAGCCAAAGCACCGTGACCGATCTCACGACGCCCCGGTCCACGCGACGGTCTCGTCTCACCGACAGACCATGACGGGAAATTATAGTGATGAATGTATCTTTTGTTTGTCTTGGCAAGATCCAAACCATCCAGACGCTGCTTCTCCGAAAGAGGTGCCAGTGTTGTGATGTTCAGCACCTGGGTCTGTCCACGCTTGAAAAGGCCGGAACCATGTACGGTCGGAAGGATATCCACCTCTGCGGAAAGAGGACGGATCTGTTTGATATCACGACCGTCCGGTCTTTTCTGATCCTTCAGGATCATCTTGCGAACCGTTTTCTTCTGGAACTGATATACCGCCTCATCGATATAGGGGATCCAGTCCTCGTGCTCCGGTGCATAACGCTCTTCCAAACGATCCTTGATCACACGGATGTTTGCCTCACGATCCTGCTTCACGTCAGTGAAGACCGCCTCTTCCATCGCTTCCGGTGTGATGAAATCTACCATATCCTGGAACATGTCACCAGGAAAATCAAAGTGCTCATACTCATGTTTCTCTTTCCCGCACTCTGCTACGATTGTATCGAAGAACTTGATAATCTCACCGTTCAGCGCATGAGCACCGTAGATCGCTTCGATCATTTTATCCTCCGGCACCTCGTTTGCGCCGGCCTCGATCATGATCACCTTGTCACGGGTAGAAGCAACGGTCAATGCCAAATCGGAATTGGCACGCTGCTCGGCTGTCGGGTTATAGACCAATTCACCGTCTACCAATCCGACCTGTGTCGCAGCAGTCGGACCGTCAAACGGAATATCCGAAATTGAGGTTGCCAGTGCAGACCCCAGCATCGCCAGTAACTCAGGAGCACAATCCTGATCCACATCCAGAACCAGGTTCTCCAGGGTAACATCGTTCCGATAGTCCTTCGGAAAAAGAGGACGCATCGGACGATCGATCACACGATCCGTCAAAATCGCATTATCCGAGGGCTTTCCTTCACGACGGGTAAAGCCGCCCGGGATTTTCCCAACCGCATACATTTTTTCACTGTACTCTACACTCAGAGGGAAAAAGTCAATCCCCTCTCTCGGCTTCTCCGAAGCCGTAGCTGTTGACAGTACGACCGTATCGCCGTAACGCATCAGTGCCGCACCGTTTGCCTGAGCTGCCACACGACCGATCTCCGCGGTCAGTGTTCGTCCTGCCAGCTCCATACTGTAAGTCTTGAACATATCTGTTTTCCTCCCTTGTCACAAACTTTATATATTATACATTATCTGACGGTAAAAATCAACAAAAATATTCCGAAATTACCGTATTTATTCCGACTCAAGCTCCGAATCACCCGGGTAGGAATACTCATCATCTCCCCAGGTCAATACCTCATCGTGAAAAATAGGCACTCTCATCAACCCGGCCCCGAAAAGATAAGCCCGGTCCCTTTCGGCGATCTCACATAGCTTCTTCCACGCAAAACCGACGATAGTCTGCTCATCCTCCGACAGTTCCGGATCAATCCCCTTCTTCGGGACGGTGTCTTCCGGAATTTCCACCAGAAAAGTAAATACCCGGCTTACACCATCCGGCTTGTATTCTCTTGCCAGCGGTCTCAGAATTCTCCCCTTAACCTCCGCTTCTTCGAACAACTCCCGCAGTGCGGCCTCCTCCGGAGTCTCTCCCTCTTCGACACCACCTCCGGGCAGATTGAAAAAATCCCTGCCCTTCATCCGATGCTCGATCATCAGGATCTGATCTCCCCTGCACACCATACACTGCGCCCGGTCTCTTTTCTCTCCCATAGCAACAACCTTTCAATCAGACAAAAAGGCACTTTCCCTTTGGAAAGTGCCTAAACAGATTACTTTCTCAATCCGAGCTTCTCGATGAGCGCACGATAGCTTTCCAGATCCGTCTTCATCAGATAATCCAGAAGTCCTCTTCTCTTACCGACCATCTTCAACAGACCACGGCGTGAATGGTGATCCTTTTTGTTGACCTTCAGATGCTCGTTGAGCGTGTTGATACGCTCGGTAAGAAGCGCCACCTGCACCTCCGGCGAACCCGTATCATTCGGAGTCCGTCCGTAAGCTGCGATGATCTCTTTTTTTCTCTCTGTAGTCATCATGTTTTTTTCCTCCTTTTCCTGATATTCACCGGCTACTAAGGATCGGTCGGAGTGATCCGGATCCCGGGCAGCGGCAGTTAACGAATGATATATTAACACAAATCAAGTGAGTTGTAAACCGTTTTTTTAAATTTTTTCATTCCTCTTTTCCGTTTCAAGTGCTTTGTGACGACTTGAAACTTTTCTTCGAATCATGGAAATTGTCCCCACCGAAATAACAATCAACAAAGTGATGCCCATGATCAGACACCCGAGTCCCAATCCCTGCGGCCGGAACGAAATACGGATCCGGTGGTCTCCGGCGTCTACCGGAATACAGAGGAACGTATCCAGCCATTTTTCCGGAGACACCTCTTCATCATCCACCCAAACGCTGTATCCTTCATCATAGGGGATGGACGATGCCACGACCTGTCCCTCTTCCACATGGATGGTCCCCTCCATCGATCCTGCACCGAAGTTTTCTGTATTCATCGCCTGACTGCGGATGATTTGCATTGAGTTCTCAAACACTGACTGATCCATGCAGACCACCCACGCATTCAGAATGACCGCACCGTTGGACCGAACCGAGATCGTCACCGGTTCCCCTTCGGGGAAATGTCCGAGATAAACGGCACAAGTGGTTTCGGAAGAAAAATAATTGCTGACAAACTGATCGTTTACATAAATATCTCCCCAATTAAAACTTTCCGGTTGCATATACAGGAACATGGGCTGATCTCCCGGCGATGTCAATGTCAGTTTTGTTTCGTTCTCTATATCTTCCCTGAAATACTCCACCGGTTTCATACAGAGAGTTTCCTGTCCGATGATATCCGAAAGGATTTCGTTCTGATTGGAAAACACATCGGAAGCCGGCATATCCGATCCTACCACACCGGCATCAGCCGCGAAACATGCCGGCAGTTGATACGGGTTTTCATACAATGTCACATCCCTGTTTTGACCGATTGCCGTGTATGTTTCCGGCATCGTTTTAGTGGCCAGACGGTACTTTACACCGAACAGAGAGTCCACCAGTGGCGTTGCCCCGTATCCGGAGTTCCAGATAACCGTCTGCGCCAATCCCAGTCGGTACGTCAGCATATCGACAAAAGTATTGTACGTCGATGAGTAATGTGTCATGCCTCGATATCCCAGAAGCATTGAGTCATTTTTAGAGAACTCATAATCCTTGTCCATCCTGAACCAGGAGGAATCGGACTCCTTGACCTGACTGACCAGTGGTTCTGTCCTGTCATAAAAATCATTGTATCCGGCCACTTCCATATATCCGAACTGATCCCCGATCCCTGTCATACACACTTTGGTATTGAAGAATAATTCGACAGAAGAAACCACAAGGAGAACGGACGGCACGATAATAGGAAGCCTGGACTTATCCGGCTCCCATTTTTCATAAGCACGGAATCCTAAAAATACCAGGAAAAATCCGAAAACAAACGCATAACGATAAGGGAACCAGGTAGGCATCAAAAAGCCGTGCCAGACACAATCCAGCTTTTTAAAGT
The DNA here is from genome assembly GCA_017540125.1 of Eubacterium sp. Lineage (GTDB taxonomy): Bacteria > Bacillota > Clostridia > Lachnospirales > Lachnospiraceae > Eubacterium_F. The sequence goes on along the minus strand of JAFYBS010000150.1, from coordinate 9,105 downwards.
AAAAGCTGGCAAACATCGCACCCAGTATCGCCAACGATATCAGTTTTTCCCGTAACGTCCGTTTTCTTTGTAAAAAATAGAAAACGGCAAAGATCAAAACTACCGTTCCGGCATAGATCGACGGGTACGAATTCTCGTTGGTGATGGAATCATACTGAAAAGGCAAAAGTTTATAAAATACATTGGAAAACGGAAAGTTGGTACCTGCTACTTCTCCACCGGCCATATCCAGTTTTCCGGAAGCCAGATCAATATACGTGGGCAAAAGCACGGGAAGTGACGTCATCGCAGAGAGCAGACCGGCTCCGGCGTATTTTGCCGTGGCTATTCCCGCTTTTTTGAATGACTGTTTTCTGGCTGTTTTCGACCATTCGTGAACCGTGATCACACGAAGAACAAAATACATGATGGAGAACAAACAGATCATATATGCCGTATAATAATTCGAGCACATCGCCAAAGTCAGAAAAATATACAGCAAGAGTCCCTTTTTTCCTACCAGGATCTTTTCTATTCCCAGCATAATAAGCGGCATAAAAATCCCGCCGGTTATCCACATATAACAACCTATGTAGACGATAAAATACGACATCAGGGCATAGCAGGTGGAAAACACCAAAAAGGAAAGCCTGGTCTTTTTTTCCGCGATACCGAACTCCAGATACAGGGCAAAACTGAGTCCGCAAAGACCAACCCCGATAATCTGGATCAGGGCCACCGCTAAATATATTTTTGAGACAGGCACAAGCCATACCAGGAAAGACAGCAGGCCTCCGCCGTAATACGCATACAATCCGACGGCATTTCCGCCCATAGAACGGGACCAGGAAAACAAAAGAGAGCTGTCCGGTTCGTTGAGATATTTCAGGGAGCCCAGAAACTCCGAATACTGATCCCGAAGGTCCATGTATAACGTAGTTTTTTCACCCCAGGGATAAAAACCCATAACGATCATAACGGCAAGAAAAATCAGGATCGGAATGACAAACGCTCCGATCAGAAGCACTGTCCTCTTGCCGGTCTTACTAGTCAACTTTGCTTTCATCAGGGCTTTCCCTCCAAAATACAGCAGCATAATTTCCGTGATAAATGATACTATACTGAGTGGAATTCAATGTATCTGCAACACTCTTCGGAACCACGTATCCGACTCCTTCCGGGATATCCGGCGGAATCGGTTGATCCGCTACAAAGTGGTACTTTTCTCCAAAGCCTTCCGAACGGTAAAACTCGGAATCCACCTCCAGATAAAACAGAACATTCAGCTCTAAAACCTTAAGGGCCCGTTCAAAATGGCAATCGGCATCGATGTAGTATTCCCGGCAATCTCTTTCCTCCAGTTCATCCAGGCACTCGCCGAAGCCTCCCATAAATATCAACGACATGCTGTCAGTATATGCCTGACTATGGTAAGTCGTTTGAAAAACAGTGCCGTAAAACAGAAATACAGGAACCAGGATATAAAGCAGTATTTTTTTTTGTTTAAAGACCGTCCAAACTCCGTAAGCAGCAAAAATCACCATGCAATACATCAGGATGTTTTCACGATTGACGTTGACGGTAGCTGTGATCAGGCCACAGAATAATGCCGTCAAAAGCCAGAAGATCAAAAGAACCAATCCGCATCGTTCCACTTTTACTTCAGATTCCGGCCGTTCCTCCACGACTGCATCTACAGGGATCGGATCTTCCGCTTCTTCAGAAACGGTTTCTGTCACTCTTCGCTTTCCGATTTTGAAAAACCTTGTTACGACCACTGCTATTCCGACCATGGCAAAGGGGACCAAAAACGGAAAGATAGTTCCGAACCCATGGATCGTATTCCAGGGCATGTCGTCCCCCCGGCAGAAGACATTCCAGAGAGCTTTAGCGTTCTCAACCAACTGTTCCCACGGATGCTCGCTGAAGAACAGGATATCCCCGGACCGCATGCTTTCCGGAAAAAACGGAATAGTAAAAAAAGGCGTTTCTATCGTTGGCCATCTCATCGTATTGATCAACATGGTCAGATAAATCGGCCATGATATCAGAAAATATATCCCGATACAGATCAGCAGATCTCTCACCCGTATCAGACGTTTTACAAGAAGATATATGCATGAGCATAGGAGAAATACGGGAACCGTATAGAAGGATACACCGTAGCTGTACATACACAGCGCGAAGAAAACCATCGACAGGTACAGATTTCTCTTTCGATATTTGATTCCCCGATACAAGAAGAAAACTCCGAAAAGCATCATATGAGGAAACATGTTGCAATCCAGAGCCCAGCGGCTCTGCATAAAGTGCCACGGAGTAAATGACACCAGCACAAGCGCTATCTGAGCCGGTGTGATCCCGCTGATTTCCTTGATCAAAAGATACAAAACAGCGATGGCCAGCATACTGATGATCAGAACAGGCAATCTGGCCGTGACAGGATTCAATCCGAATAATTTGATAAAAGGAATGGACAGATAAGAAAGAAGCACACTCATCTGCCCGTAACCCCAGGCGGTAAAGTGCACAGGCATGTACATACCCAGTCGGTCCGTCCCGTGATCCGCAAGGGCTTTGGCATCGACGGCACCCATCGCACCATCCTGATTCATCCCGTAGGGAAGGATACCGAAATCCCAGATTCGTATCGTAAAAGCAACAAGCAAAACAATACCGAAAAAAATCCATTCCATCCTTCGATTCTTTTCAAATACCGTCTGTTTGCTCTCTGCAGGGGATACACTGTGTTGCCCGGCATAATGCACCGCGATAATAAGAACCACAAGTGTTATTCCCATTGCAATGATATTTATTGTATCCATATCCATAACGGCAGTCTGCTTTCTCCTATTCGTCGCTCCTCACATCTGTCCCGGTAATGGGGATCGGATCTCCGAGGACTTCCGGCTGAGGTTTAAACATAACCACAAAGAATTCTTTTATCCTGGCAAGAAACTCTCTGGCTTCCAGTGGGAAATACTTTAACTCATTGATCCGGATCTTCGACGGATATCCCCAGGCATCCATCCCCAATCCTCTGGCAATATAAACCGATCTCTGTAAATGATAATTCTGTGTTACGATAACACAGGAATTGATAAGATATATTGCTTTGGCCCGATACATGGTATCATAAGTCGAGAATCCGGCATGATCCATGAATATCGCTTCTTCCGGAATCCCGTTATTAACGGCATAATCCTTCATGGCTTTCACTTCATTGTGGTAGTCATCTCGATGATCTCCGGACATCAGTATTCGCTTTGATATTCCCTCCTGATAAAGCCGGATTGCCGCATCTAACCGATCCTGAAGGACAACGCCGGGATTCCCGTCCTCATCCAATCCCGCACCAGGTACGATGATGGCATCCACGGAAGAAGGCAGTTCCGAAACTGTATCCGCGATATACGCATTCGCTGACAAACGGACATAGACATTGATTCCGATCATGATCAGCAACACACCCAAAAAGACAAAAAGGGCAATCCATAATGCCATTTTAATAGGGCTCTTTTTTGATTTTTTCAGGTTTTTCTTTTTCATCATCCGTAACTATTCTATATCGTCCGACTCTTCGGTTCCCCAATCGGTTGCTTCCATCTGACCTTCTATCTCCGGATCGTCCGGGATTTCATCGGATTCATCGTATTCACCGAACAACTCTTCAAAACCGGTGTCGGATTCTTTTTCACTCAATTCGAAACCGAGTTCCTGTTCTACCTCGGCTTTGAAATCATCGATGGTTTCCTGATTCAGAATCGGCAAATCATCGAGAGATTCGTAATTAAAGTATCTCAGAAACTCTTCGGTGGTTCCGAACATCATCGGTCGGCCGGGGGCATCCATCCTTCCGACCTCCTGGATCAATCCGTATTCCACCAGCTTGCTTACGGCATGATCACAGGAAACACCACGTATTTTTTCTATCTCAATACGGGTGATCGGCTGTTTGTAAGCAACGATGGAAAGCGTTTCCAGCAGCACATCGGTCAGCACGTGCTTCTTCGGAATATGAGCCACCTTGATGAGATATTCATACATTTCGGGCTTCGTACACAACTGAAAAGCCCCATCCATCTCGATGATATGGATTCCTCTGTCTTCTTCCTCATACTTTGTCATCATGTTTCGGAGTACATTTCGAACCGTCTCTTCATCATGATCCACGGCACCGGCAATTCTTTCAAGCTCCACCGATTCGCCGAGAGCAAAAAGAATCGACTCGATCGCACCCTCCAATTCACGGATAACCATTGGTTTTATTTCCTCTCTTTATGGTATTCAATCTCGATATCACCAAACAGTGATTCCTGCACTATTTTCAAAACACCGGTTTTCATCAGTTCCAAAACACTCATGAACGTAACGATCAGGTAGCTTTTCCCTTTTTTCTCCTCCAGTAACTGACGGAAAGAAAACCGTCCGTGCAGCATGGCGTATTCTTCAACATGGATCATCTGATCCTCGATATTGATATCTTCTTTTTCTATTTCTCCGAATTTACTTCGGATCGGATCGATCTTATCCTCCTGTTTTTGCATCACCATGTCAAAGATTTCCTGAAGCCTTGACAAGGTTACTTCTCCCAGGAGTTCATCATAATCCACGCCTTCGTCATAGTTTTTTACTTCATCCGGAATCGTAGGCTCTTTATAAAACACCTTTCCGGCATCCACCTGTCGGTCTTTGAGTTCAAAAGAAGCGTATTTGTACAGTTTGTACTCCAAAAGCCGTTCCACCAGCTCCTGTCTCGGATCCTCCTCATCCTCATCTTCGTCGGAATCCTCCTTTGGAAGAAGCATTTTTGATTTGATCCGAAGCAATGTGGCCGCCATGACCAAAAACTCACTCATCACATCCATATCCCGTTTCTGCATCGCGGACACATACTCCAGGTATTGTTCCGTGATCAGAACAATCGGGATGTCGTAGATATCGACTTTATTCTTTTCTATCAGGTGTAACAACAGATCAAGGGGGCCTTCAAAAACCTCCAGCTTAACAGGTATAGCCATGGTTGCCTCTCTTCTCTCTTTATCGTAATCGTATGATCACAAGCTCCGGAGGATTGAACCACCGGAATTTCACATGATGGGATCCCAACCCACGACTTACGATCATCCGTTTTCCGTCCTTCTCGTACATCCCGGCATCATACTTCGGGAACAATCTCAGATAAGGCGACAGCACTCCCCCGATCAGAGGAAGCCTTAAAATACCGCCATGCACATGTCCGCATACCGTCAAATCCGCTCCCCATGTGGTATAAGCTTCAAAGTGTCGGGGATCATGAGCCAGTAAGATCGTAAAGTGCTTTCTCTGATCCGCTCTGGTTTTGTTCAAAAATATACCCAACTGGGAAACCGTCAGCGGACGATATTCTCTGTACCATTCCAGTGGAAGATCCAACCCGTATATACGGATTCCCGCATCGGCAAAAAACAACTCGCGGTTTTCGGCATAACGCACCCCGACGTGTTCCAATTCATTTTTATAATTCTCGTAATCCGCCATTCGGATTTCATGATTCCCCGGCGAATAATAAACAGCATATTTGCGGCAAAGTGTTCGGAGTAAGCTCAAAACCTCCTGAACTTTTTTATCCTTTGTATAACAATGCTTAACCACCATATCACCGGGGATCAGGATGGTATCTGCGCCGGATTCCCGAATCCGGTTTAGTAGTTTTTCGTTGTTCTTTCCGTGATGACAGTTATGAAGATCGGCAAGCACAGCAATTGTATGCTCTCCGGTACGACCTTCCGTGTCGATCTCATAGTTTTTTGTCACCAGGTGAAAATGCGACAGGTATCCATACAGAAAGAACACAAACAAAAAGCAGACAATGATTATAATCCAAGTCATTTACCACTATCCTTTAAATATGCATCTGCTCCCAGCTTCTCCAGCTTTTCTGCCTTTGCCATAACACCCTTCTTCATCTTTTCACGATAATCCTTCAGCTTCTGATGAAGCTCCTCATCCGAGATAGCCAGCATCTCTGCGGCCAGAAGGGCTGCATTCGTCGATCCGTCAATCGCGACGGTAGCAACCGGAATTCCGCTCGGCATCTGAACAATGCTGTAGAGAGAATCCACTCCTCCCACACTCTTTGTATGAATCGGGATTCCAATCACAGGCAGATCAAAAAGTGCGGCACACATGCCCGGAAGATGGGCAGCCCCGCCGGCTCCGGCGATCAGAACACGGATTCCGCGTTCCTGAGCTCCCGAAGCGTATTCCACAAAAATATCCGGCATACGATGTGCCGATATAATTGTCATCTCATAATCAATTCCCAGTTCAGCCAGTGTGTCGGCTGCTTTTTTCATGATAGGAAGATCCGAATCGCTCCCCATCAAAATTCCAACTTTAGGCATTTGTCTCCTCCATTCCCGCTTTGTTTTCATCCAGCGGATCGTTTAGTTCCTCCGTTCCGGGCAATACAAATCGACCGTCACGGATAATTATAGTTTCTTTTCCTTCTTTTGTAAAGACCGAGATAAGCCCCAACTCCTCATAAGGAATGGTGATATCCGTATGACACTGAAAATACGCCTTCTGCGGGTCTTCCTTTCGCAGAACAGAGTATTCGTTGTCCCTTGCTATGATTTCCTTTCCATCCGGATTATGAACCACCAGGTCCTCACACATGGAATAACAGGTGTCGCCCAATGCAAAATGAGGTCCGGTTTTCTCGGCAATCAGAATGGGAAGTTTCGCTTCAATCCCGAATCGACGTCCCATCACATAGGCTGTTGTGTTCGTTCCGATGGCAAACTCACCGATTGGGAGTGTTTCATGATTGTGAAGGATGTTTTCCTTGATATAGGCTTTTCCATCCTTCTCTTCTTTATAGTTCCCGCAGGAATACTCTGTAACTTCTCCGTTTTCAAACCGAAACTGTAAATCCTCATACTTCAATCCGTTCAAAAACACTCTGGATACATGAAGCACTCCTTCCGTTCCGGTAAGAACCGGCGAGGTGAAAACTTCCCCCACAGGGATATTGACATCCGCCAGACAATTTTCAAAATTCGTTTGCCGTGACGGATCCTCCAGTTCATGAAGCATCACTTTCATATCGGTATGGTTACCGTCTTTTCCGACAACCCTCACATAGGCGCCCTCATCCAGAGCATCGATGATGGCCTGCTGAACCTGTCCGTAACGTACCGTGTCCAGAGTATTTATCTTCACGGTTTCCTGAAAAATATCCTCAAAGTCCTCACCGATTTCAGGGACCGGATAGGCGATGATGGTAAAGCTTCGTTTATCCCCGGGAATAAATTCGTCCTGCATCAGCGCGTAATCCCTGCGATAGCTCAAGCTAACCTCTTCCTGCCCGCCGGTGTACTTCGGTGCGGCATCTACCTTCTCGGGAACAAATAATTCCTCCCCGAAGGTCTCAATCACAGCCGGTCCGGCATAGACGAATGCCTCCTCACGATATTCTTCAAAAACACCTTTCGCCATCTGAACCTTCTCACCGGCCAGCGCCTTGTTCAAGTACAAGGCATCATCAAATCGGTGATCATGAAGATACTGACGACTGGGCGGTGTGGAAACCACACCGATGGCCTGCGTATTTGTCTTTCTGCGGAACGCAGGCTTCAGCCCCATCTTTTCAAACTGAAGGATAGCTCTTTTTACAATCGGCTCTGTTCCGATCGGATAGCGGATTTCCACTGTTTTTTTCGCGCTCAGATCGATCCCTGCCGCCTCAAAGCCTTTCCGATACCCTTCGGTATAGGTTTTTGCCATGGCATCAAGGTCTTCCACGGAAAACGATGACAGATACTCTGCCAAACGGATCTCATTTTCTCCGATCGGTTCCCCGTACTCATACAGATATGCCATATCGTGATGATCCCTGTTCATGACAAGTTGAAAAATCAACCCATCCTCATCCGGAACCACCAACGAACAGATACTGCGGCGAATCCTCTCTTCTTCGTAATCATGAACGAAATAATATATCAGATTCTTCAGAGTACCGGATAAACCATCCTCATCCTCCGGAAGACACTCGTTCAGAATCCCTTCCATCTCCAAAAAAAGCTCCAGCCAGATAACAACGGTCCATACATCCTTCTCATAGGATGCCGTGATCACATCCCGGATATTGGCAGCGATCCAGTTCAGGCACTGCGCCGTCTTTTCACCATACTTCTTCCGAAACACCCGGCTGCAATATGCCGGATTGCAATAGGACTTCCGATAAGCCTCACCCAGGATATCCGAATATAACACCTTATTCGTCTCGGCATTCGCCATCGTCTTCGGATTTCGTAAAACCGCCAGCACATGCTCCAGCAGCCCCGCCTGTTTCAGCATATAATCCCGAAATGCTTCCGGCAGTTTTTCGGCTTCCCTCTCCGAAACCCATTCCCTCAGGCGGTCCGCCCCAAGTCTTAATCTCTCCTCCAACTCTTCCACTATATATCCTCCTTGTGGAGCACCTTTTTACTGTCATTCCGGAGCGGCGTTTGCAGATGTTTGAGGAGCGCTTTCAAGGCGCGAGCGAAAACATCTGTCAAACAATAGCGCTAGGAACACAATTAAAAATGAGCGATGCGATAAGCCGGGTTCTGTCATTGGGTGATCATCTATCTAGGACGACCGTTACCGGCCGCCTCAAGCAACCTACCCGGAAGCACGACGGGCCACCGTATCGCTTCCTGTTTGGTCTTGCTACGGATGGGGTTTACATCTGCACCGGACGTTACCGCCCGGACGGTGAGCTCTTACCTCACCATTTCACCCTTACCAAACCGCACTGCTTCACAGTCCGGACAAAGAACGCAACCTGCCGTTCTCGGACCGATCGCATCCGACACGCCCTGCGAAGCAGTACGGTTTGGCGGTATCCTTTCTTTTGCACTGGCCTGGGAGTCACCTCCACCGGACGTTATCCGGCCTCCTGCCCTATGTAGCCCGGACTTTCCTCGTGCGCCGGACCGGAATCCGGCCGGGCACGCGATCACCTGCACCGCTCAAAACAAATTCTATCCCAAAAGGATCCCGCCGCCGATAAACTCCCTCAAAACGGAGGTAAGCGGAACCTCATGCGGATCCACCGGCAGGAAGTAATCCAAAAACTTCAAAAGACGTTGTGCT
>JAFYBS010000149.1 GCA_017540125.1 Eubacterium sp. | reverse complement strand
TTACACAAAATGAATGAAAATGACCTCCGATTACAGAGATGTAGTCGGAGGTTTTTTTGTCCGTTTCGATTCAAACGTACGGGGAATGCAGCAAAGGATCCGGAGACGGATCGGCAAAAAATGTCATATGGTACATAAAAAATGCTGACAAGGAGCGGATGACTTCAAAGAATGGGAAAGATCTGATATAATACGGATTGCTGTGCGAATGGAAAGCTCGTACTCCTGAGGGAGGGATAAGGATGAAGGACGATTTATATATCGTTATGCCCGCATATAACGAGGAAGCGGTCATCCGAAGCGTGGTCGAGAGCTGGTATGCGGTTTTGCGTGACAAAACGGAGCGCTCGCGGCTGGTGATCGCGGATCAGGGAAGCAGGGACAGAACCCATGAGATCCTGCTGGACATGCAGAAAAACGGCTATCCGCAGCTGGAGATCCTGGATACCGAAAACCGGCTTCACGGCCCCAAAGTGATCGCGCTTTACGATCATGCCCTGAAAAATGGGGCGGATTATATCTTTCAGACCGATTCCGACGGACAGACGGATCCCGCGGAATTTGACGCCTTCTGGGCCAGAAGGGATCAGTTCACCGGGATTTTCGGAAACCGGCCGGTCCGGGGAGACGGGAAAGACAGGGCGTTTGTTGAAAAAGTGGTCTGCTTTTTGCTGAAGCTGTATTTCGGGGTAAAGATCCCCGATGCCAACGCGCCGTTCCGGCTGATGAAGGCGGACATCGTGAAGAAGTATCTGTACCGGTTGCCCGCAGATTACAATCTTCCAAACATCATGATAACGACCTATTACGTGTATTACGGAGAAAAATACGCCTTTCGTGATGTTACGTTTAAGGCGAGAAAGACGGGGGTTAATTCCGTCAATCTTCCGAGGATCGTGAAGATCGGATGGAAGGCGCTCGGTGATTTCCGAAAGCTGAAAAAAGAAATGAAAGCCACAGGGCAGGCATAAAGAAACCCCGGAATCTCAAAGGAGACTCCGGGGCTTTTCTTGTAATTTTTTGGATCATTTCAGGGTGAAATTCTTCAGGTTTTCCATGATCGCTCCGGAGTAGCCGCCCAGCTGTTCGGATACCTCGGTCAGGTTTCCGGTCGTCTCTGAGATCTTGGTGCTGTCCGCCACGATCTGTTCGCTCAGTCCCAGGATCTGTGTGACGGTTGCAGCCTGTTCCTGGGTAGCGGCCGCATTGCCGGATGCCACATCGTTGACACGGCTGATGCCGTCCGCGATATCGGAGATGGCTTCCGTAGCCTTGGAGATATCGGCGTAAATGGTGTCAAACGAAGCATTGGAACGATCCACACCGGCCAGGCATTCCTTCATGTCGCGCAGACAGTCATCCGCCTTGGAACTGATATCGCCGATGTTTTTCGTGATCATATCGATCAGGTCGCTGATATGGGAAGCAGCCTCGGTGGACTGGTTGGCCAGGGAGCCGACCTCGTCCGCGACGACGGCAAAGCCACGTCCCATTTCGCCTGCTCTGGCCGCCTCGATGGAAGCGTTGAGCGAGAGCAGATTGGTCTGGGAGGAGATATCGCCGATGGTCTGGGTGATGCCCTTGATCTCATCGACCGTCTCTGCGGTGACACGGATGATACCGGTCAGATCCTCGACGGTGTGGTTCAGGGTGGTCACGCTCTTCGTCATGCCGGACATCTCATTGCGTCCGTCCTCGGAGGACTTCACGGTCTCGATGCAAAGCTCTCTAACCTGGCTGGAATTATCGGCAAGCTGTGCGGAGACAGCGGCGAGATCCGAGGCCGCAAGCGCTACCTCCTCGATGGAACGATTCAGGTCGCTTAAGTGATTGTTGAGTTCATCAATGGACTTGCCCTGGGAAGCGCTGGAGTCGTTCAGACCTCCGGAGATGTCGGAGCACTGCTCTGCGCTGCGGTTCATGTCATCCGAGATATTTTTCATATTCAGGAGCATCTCGCGCATGCGTGCGATGTAGGAATTGAGTTGCTCGCTTAAGGTCGTGATCTCGTTATTGCCGATGGCCTCGATCTCCGTCGTAAAGTCGCCGCTGCTCAGATCGCCGATCTTGCCGGTGACGAAGGATACGGGGTTGAGGTATTTGCGAATGACGAAGTAGAGGAAGAACGCCAAACCGGCCAGCAGGATCAGGGAGATGACCAGCGTTCCCGTGACGGAAGAGACGATGGCGCCTGTCACAAAGCTGTAAGGGGTGGCACTGACCACCATCCAGTTGGTTCCCTGCACATCGGTCGCCGCGTACATCATTTTGCCGGCACCGGTTTTGGTCGTAACGACCTTCTGGCCGGTGTAGGAAGCGGAAGTATCGAGGGAGGAGAGAACCTTCTCCAGACCTGCCATGACAGGATCCGAGCTGCCGGAGACATTGGTTCCGACAACGCTCTCATCGGTTCCGAGCAGGATGTCCATGGTGTCCTTGTTGATGATGTAGATACGGACATCGGAGGAGCTGGAGCGGAAATTGTTCATCTTCTCAGCCATCTGGTCGAAGGTGATATCGCTGCTCAGGACGACACCATCTTCGAGCATGATCGCGCAGGCGAGACAGGTCTTGCCGGTGGAGGCGTCCACGTAGGGATCGGAGGTGTAGATCGATCCCTTCGCCGCAAGCGCGCCCTGGTACCAGGCTCTGTCGGTGAATACGAAATCATCCCCGGGAATCCATCCGGAACCGTCGAGGAATTTCATGGTATCGCCATAGGCCACATAGATATCCTGCGAGTCGGGATCTGCCTTGGTCAGCTCCAGGAGCATCGCAAGAGCATCATCGTAGCTCATCTCCGGAGTATTCCGCCATACATCCGCAATCTGCTGGACACGGCTTTCGATCAGACTCCACCAGTTGTAGATCTCGTAGGAGTAGGAGACGGATTCACGGCCGAGCAGGGACTGCGTCAGATCGATGATCCGGTTGGACTGCAGCTTCATGCCGACGCCGGTGATGATCGCAATAATGATCACGACGGCGACGATGATCCGCGACAGAAAGAGCTGTTTCAGAGATTTTCGCTTGTTTTTCATATCGAGTATGCACCTCCGGAATGTAATGAAACAACGCACAACATGAGTTTGGAAACTCCGTTATGCGTCATCAACGGGAATATTATATCATATTCTGACAATTTGAAAAACGAATCGATGGATCTTCGTCTTAATTTTTTATAAACACAGAGCAGTCCGTGTTCCGGAAAAACTTTGACAGTCCGCCGAGGGCGGGATTATGATCATTTCGTAAGGAAGTGCATTTCGAATGGAAGTGCAAAAGGAGGGCGATTCATGAAGGAATATATTAAGGGAGCGAACCCTTATATGCCGCTTTGGGAGCATGTGCCGGACGGAGAGCCGCGCGTCTTTGAATATCAGGGGGAAAAGAGGGTGTACGTCTACGGATCGCACGATTCCGAGCGTACGCAGTACTGCGGAAGGGAATATGTGGTCTGGTCCGCGCCGGTGGAGGATCTGACCGACTGGACCTGTCACGGCGTGTCTTATCGGACCCATTACGATTCGATCCTCTACGCCCCGGATGTGGTGCAGAAGGGCGATACGTTTTATCTGTATGCCGCCGAAAAATGCGGCAGTCTGATCGTGGTCGCATCCGCAAAGACGCCCTGGGGACCCTTTGAGGATCCGGTGGAGACGAAGCTCGGCTTTGATCCGGGCGTACTGGTGGACGAGGACGGGAAGGTGTATGCGTACTGGGGAGGCTGCGCGGCCCCCTGCTATATCGCGGAGATGGAGGACGATAT
>JAFYBS010000148.1 GCA_017540125.1 Eubacterium sp. | reverse complement strand
GATATCGGCATGGTTCTCACAGGATGAAATCTCGCCCTCGGAGTATCCGGCGATGCCACCCGTATCCGTAGCCAGAGAAGTGTTGGTCGCGGACAGGATATGAGAAAAATCGATCTTCGACAGATTGGCCGCGTCGATATCTCCGCCTTCATCCGTGATGTTGATCCGTCCTTCGTTTACGCATTCGGTGATCGTTCCGGCGTTATCCCCGGCTATCCCACCGGTATAGGTCCGCCCGTTTACCGTGCAAAGTGAGGTACACTTCCGGATGGTGCCGTCGTGTTCATTTTTCCCGACGATACCACCGATATAGTTGTTTCCGTGGATGTTTCCCTCTACCTCGCAACCGTAGATCGATCCGCTGTTGGACGCGGCGATACCACCGAGAATATCCGACTCGGCACTGTCCATCTTGATCGTGAGTTTGATATCGCGAACCTCTCCCCCCTTCTGGATCGCGAGGAAAAGTCCGTTCTCCGTTACTACATCCTTCTCGTCCCCATCGCCGATATTCAGTTCGCGTATGGTATGTCCGTTCCCCTTGAAAACACCTCCGAAAGAAGGAATTGCCTTGTAATCACAGCCACGCAGGTCCAGGTCTTCCGTCAACTCGACGGTTTTTCCCCGGCTCCAGCTGTCCAGCCGACAGTTCTCGGAAAGCGCTATCAGATCTTCTTCGCTTGCGATCGTAATGGTTTCACCCGCTGCCACGGCCGGTACGGATACCGGTATCATCCCGAACAGCAACACCGCTGACAGAAGTCCGGCGCCCGTCCTTCGAATCATTTTTCTCATGACGGATCACCCCCTTCCTCTATGGCGGAGGCATCCTCAACAACCGTTTCCTCCACTCCATCGGGCGGAGGACCGTCCTCTTCTATTTTGTTCGTGTTCACCATTGCTTTCACTTCACCGAGGATCACACCGTGGATCACACCCTTGACGGTACCGTTGACATAACCGTTGATCGGGCCGTTGATCCGGATACGATTCCGCGTGTGGATATTCTCAATCGGGCTGGACATCTCGAAGGATGTCTTGCGGATGATCTTCTCACCTATGATCAAAATCTGCGGCAATACAAACATAACAAGGATCAGCGAAATTACCGTTCCGCGTCCCAGACATTGCCCGATACCGGATACACAACCATCGGAAGTCATCTGTCCAATCGAGAAACCGGCGATGACCATAACCAGTCCCGAGGTAATGATCGTCGGGAATTCCTGATTCATGGCGTGTATAATGGCGGATCGTTTGTCCTCCGTCTCACGCAGTTCCATATAGCGGTTCGATATGACGATGGCGTAGTCGATGTTGGCACCCATCTGGATGGAACTTACAATCAGGTAGCACATGAAAAAGATGTTCGTGTGCTGCAGATACGGGAACGAGAAGTTGATCCAAATCGCTCCCTGAATTACCAGGATCAAGAGTACCGGCATACCTGCCGACTTGAAGGTAAACAACAGGACCGCCAACACGATGATGATACTGAGTACGGATACCAGCGTGTTATCCCGGTCAAAGGACTTCTTCAGATCGTACTGACTGGTAGCGTTTCCTGCCACATATACCTTGGCGTCCTCACCGTAGTATTTTCTCGCAACGTCATGCATTTTGTCGATAAATGCAAAGGTCTCCGCTCCCTCTTCATCGAGGTTCAGATAGACCAGCGCGCGGGAAAACTTTTTGCCGTCCAGCTGTTTTCTGGCAATGGTGATCTGGCTGAAGGCATCGTCCAGCGTTGCTTTCAGATCCGGCTCCAGCGTCACATACCCCTCATCCACCTGCTTGTGAACGAACTCCAGCACATCCACAAGGGCGATACTGTAATTGGAAAGGCCATTGATAACCTTGGCATAATCTTTATCATCGACGGCATACAGAGCGTACAGAAGCGACGCCACCTCATAATCCAGACCGATCAGCTCCGAAAACTGCCGGGCCGTCAAACGATCGGTCAGCATATATCCATCCATCGCCTCGATGTTCGGAAGCGCCATCGAATGATCCACCTCATCCATGGACTCCAGCTCATCGAGGAGTTTTTTCTCTTTTTCGTAATTTCCGCTGGGGATCACCAGCGCCACCATGTTTTCCTTACCGAACGTGTCGTTGATCATATTCGCCGCCGCATCGATCTCATTGACGATCGGTGTTTCCAGCTTGGAATACCCGTACACATAAGGACACTTTCCGGAAAGGATAAAGCCGGCTACGATTGCCACCAGAAAAATAGGCGGAATCACCTTCCTCGTTGCATAAGCAAACTTTCCGACAAACGGGATGTTCGGAACGAGGTTTTTGTGCTTGGTTTTATCCATCAGTCCCGAGAAGGACACAAGAAGTCCCGGCATCAGCGTAAAGCAGGTCAGGAGACTCAATGCGATGGCTTTGATCAGGATGATACCCATATCGCCGCCGATTTTGTACTGCATGAAGATCATCGCCACCAGGCCGCCGACCGTGGTCAGCGAGGAGGAGAATATCTCCGGGATCGCCTTACTGAGAGAGATGATCGCCGCCTTTCGGGCGTCATTATGCTGCCGTTCCTCCTTGAAACGGTTGCACAGGATAACCGCATAGTCGATGGACAAGGCCAACTGCAGAACGGCCGTCACGGAATCGGATACAAACGAGATTTTGTCGAAGACAAAGTTGGTTCCTTTGTTTAATAGAATTGACACAACAAAAGTGATCAATAACACCGGAACCTCGGCCCAGGTTCCCGAAGTGAACAGCATGACCAGGACCACAACGATGGCCACGATCACGATGATAACCTTCATCTCGGCATCGATGATATCTTTGGTTGCGTTTCCCAGCATCGTCGAGACATAGAAATCATAATCCGAGAGCTCATCCTTCAGATTATCCAGTGCCTCCAGACACTTGTCATCCTTCTCAGGATACCGGAAAGTGACATCGTACAACGCCGACGCCTTGTTGAAGTGACTCTCCGTGTCATCGAAGGTCACCATGGAAACATCCGGATTTTTCTTGATTTGTTCGTTCAGTTCCTCTGCCTGATCCAGTGAAAGCCCCGACACCATGAACTTCGCCGAGCCGTAGGTGGTAAACTCCTTATCCATCACCTCGAGCGCCTGCTTGGTCTCCGTCGAATCATCCAGATAATAGGACAAATCGTTTTCCACCACAGTCCATTTCATGGCGAAAACACTGAAAATCAGCCCGAGGATAAACAGAAGGTAGAATAAGTTCCTACGGTCTACGATAAAGGTTGCAATTTTGATCATTTTTCAAACTCCTTTTTCGTTATCTCACAAGATATTATTATACTATAACAGGGCGTCTACATATATTCAATTTTATTATATCTGCATTTCGTTTCTTTATGTATCTATGAAAAATGTTTGCAACTCCGGATTCTTATGTTATAATACTTGCAGTTTATTTAAAAAAACGAGGAGGCAGTATTATGACAGTATTTTCAGTTATTTTGGGTGTGTTGTTGATTATCGGAGGTTTCTCTTTCCTCTTCACCCCACTGGCGTCACTGATGTCCGCAGGTATTTTTATCATCATTTTGTTCTTCATCACCGGCATCTACAACATCGTTCGCGGAGTCAAGGAAAAACGGTATGACATGGACTTTGTTTTCGGTATCCTGAGTGTGATACTGGGCATCATCATGTTGTTTATCCCGGGCGCGACCTCACAAGTTGCCATGACAACTGATCTCATCATTTTGTATGTGGCTGCTGTATGGTTTATGGTGAAAGGTGTTCTGACCATCTGGGGCTCCGTTGAAGCAAAAAAACTCGGAGCAGGAAACGGAACAGTAGCATGCGGTGTTATCCTCGGAATCTTGGAGATCGGACTCACGGTCTACTCTCTTCTTCATCCGATGGTTCTCGCTCTCACGGTTGCCTGGCTCCTCGGTTTCTACTTCATCGAAGCCGGCATCAACATAATTGCCATCGCCAATACGGTTGACCGTGTCAAAACAACGATTTCAACTGCTGCTGTAGGCGGTGCCGCCATGGCGGGAGCCGCTGCGATGGGATCCGCTCTCAATGAGGCAGCCAAATCAGCCGAAGATCAGAAGGATTGATGTGATATTGATGTGATGCGGGCCTCAGGGCCCGCTGTGAAATTATGGGGATCAGCATGGAAACTCCTGAAGTTGTATCTAAGCCGAATCTTTACCTGTGGATTATTAATCATTTCCAGAAAAGCCGCGTCACGATACACGCAGGGCATGTGACGTTTTTCATGCTGCTTTCATTTTTCCCCTTCGTGATGTTTTTACTGACCATACTTCACTCTACGAATATCATCGATCTGAATCAGCTGAGGGATACTCTCGCTGAGTTAAAATCCGGATTTATCGGTCAAACCATCATCGGATGGATTGACGACATCATCTCCACACGGGGAGTCTTTATGTCAGCCGCCAGTATCATTGTACTGATCTGGTCCGGATCCAAAGGCTTTGACGGACTGGCACAGGGCTTGGATTCCATCTACGGTGCCCGAGGGAAGCGTGGCTATGTGAAGCGCCGGCTCTTCTCTATGGTCCATCTGGTCAACTTTGTCCTGATGGTAGTCTTCAGTATGATTCTGCTCGTGTTCGGCTCTCTCCTTATCCGCTGGTTATCCGAAGAGCTTCCCTGGTTCCGTGGAATACAGTTTCTGGTCTCCGTGGTCCGTTACCTGATGATCGCCGTCATCTTTTTGATATACTTTGTTTTGATGTATCGTTTTATCCCTTACACACCGACAGAGTCCAAAGACGAGATCAAAGCGCGAAAGATCGCCAACAAAGGGCTCCCGAAAAATGAACGCAAAAAAAGACCGATCCATCGGACGATACGAAAGGAGTTCCCCGGGGCCCTTCTCGCCTCCATCACTTGGATCGTCTTTTCCAGACTGTATGGATTCTATATGTCATACCAGGTAGAACACGCCTCCATCTACGGAAGCCTGACTGCCTTTTTCCTGACGCTGTTGTGGTTATATTACTGTATGATGTTTATCTTCATCGGCGGTCTCTACAACCACTATTCCTACGCAACCGGCGAGTCCGCGACACGTCATATTTTCAAGGACATACCGGGACTGTTCCGGTGGATAATCCACCGCATACTCCACGGTAAATCAAATCTGCGCAGAAAAAAGAGAGAAAAATGACAACTCTCACATCACAACTTGAACTGGTTGATACTCTCTTCCAGTTTTGAGGAAATCTGCTGACTCTCGTCTTCCTCACGGCGAATCTCCTGCATGTTACCCACGATCATTTCCATCGACTCGGACACTTCACGGATACCGTCTGTCTGAATGTTCACGATATCGGACAGCTGACGGACATCCTCATCCACCCGATCCATATAGCTTGTCAGCTCTCTTGATACCTCTGAGAAATAAGCCATGCTTTCATCCAGATTCTGAATTTCGGTAGTGAATACATCACTTCCGGACAACATCTCATCGAATCCTTCCATCACATTCGTATCCATGAATTCCATCATCTTTGTAGACGATTCGATCAATGCGTCGATGGTTTCCACGGTGAAACTGTTAATCTCCGAAATTTTCTTGGCCGTTTCCTCCGTCTCGACAGACAGATTGCTGATTTCCTGAGCAACCACAGCAAATCCTTTTCCTGCCTCACCGGCACGTGCCGCTTCGATGGAGGCGTTCAACGCCAAAAGCTGTGTCTGCGAGGAAATATTAATGATAGCATCCGTCAACTCCAGGATTTCGTGCACCCGTTCAGACTGGCGTACCTTCTCCTCCAGGAGCGTCCGGTCTCTGTCAATCGTTTCCCGGATACTGTTCTGTGTCGTTTTATTTTTCTCATTCATGCGGATGGTATCGGCATGAACCTCACGGATATGCTGACTCTGCTCACCGGCTCGGTCAGTCACATCGGCAGCTTTGGATTGAGCCGTCTCGGCGATCCCGGTGATCTCGTTGACCATATCCACGGAACGGGTCATGGAATCTGTCATGGAAACCAGCGTGCCGCTCACCCCGTCGATCTCATCCTTTGCCCTCTCCACATCGTCATAAATACGAGCTGTCGTTTCATGAACATGATCCACACCTTCTTTGATCTCCAGCATCATAGTACGGAGTTTACGGATGAATGAACTGACGTTGTCGGCCACATTCTCCACTTCATCTCCGCTTCGTACGTCCACTGACTGGGTCAGATCTCCCTCGTTGCTGGCCAGCTCATTCATTTTGACATTGACTTTCTGAACGTTGCGGCTCATGACGGTTCCCAGCAGGATAGCCAGTGCCACGGTGATCACCAGACCGATGCATCCGATGATGATCAGGGTTTTGATCAAATCGGCCACCTCATTATTCAGGTTGTCGATGGAACAATCCACTCCAACGATCCCCACCACGGCTCCGCTTTCATCAAAAATCGGGGCGAACGCGCTGAAGGTACTTCCCCACTCGTCGGTTGTCACCTCATCATCTACAGACACCTCTCCGGCCAACGCCCGGTCGATCACGTCATAGGTCTCATATTCCTCGTCGATAGCTGCCGGATCCTCCTCATCGGCATCCAGCACAAAAACCACCGTTCCGTCATCGTTTCTTCGCATGGTGTAGATATCACTGATATCCTCCCCCTGGATGAAATGGCGAAGATCTTCAACCTCAGCCAGATACTCTTCCTTCTCTTCATCACCTTCCGACAGGGATGTCATCAGCTCCGGCTCCACAAAAGCCGCCGTCGCCTGAGCCAGTGAGGAAGCATGTGCCTTCGCCGCATCCATCAAGTCATTTCGGGAACGGATCACACTGAACGTCAACAGCGCCAGGATGACCAAAAATACCATCACCGCCACCGACAGCG
>JAFYBS010000147.1 GCA_017540125.1 Eubacterium sp. | reverse complement strand
GGCTTCATCCGAAGTCGATCCACCCTCCGACGAAGAATTCCCTCCTGAAGATGAGCCGTCGCCTGAGGACGAACCACCGCCCGATGCTGAACTGCCACTTGATGAAGAGCCACTACCTGATGATGAACCACCACTTGATGATGAGCCGCCACCTGATGATGAACCGCCACCTGTCGAGCCACTTCCGGATCCACCGGTAGAATCTTCAAACGATTTTTTCGTCGGTGTCGGAGCAGGCTTCTGCGTCGGTGCCGCCGGTGCCGGAGTTGCCGGATTTACAGTAGGAACCACCGGCTTGCTGATCATGATCGTCAGTGTCTTGTTTATGCCGAGGGTGTATTCACTATCTGATACGCGATAGATTTCACCGGATCTCTTCAGATAAAACTCTACCACGTGTGAACCGTCATCCGTCAATGTAAATGCAGATACCGGATTATTATTTTTGTCGAACATACTGTAGCCGGCTACCGGTTTTACAGTTACATCCCCCTCATAACAGCCATTCTTCATCCCCTTGCTGCACTGGATCGTGTACATGCTGTCCGTGAGGATCCGCTGCTTCACCGTGTAGGGTATGGTCTTCGTTCCTTTGAAGTTTCCTTTTCCGGTAAGCTTCAGGTATCCGGTTTCCACACCACCCGTGGGCTGCGTATTTGTCATCGTGTAATCCGTATTTTTTACGAGGGTTTTCCCCATGTAAACAGGAGAGACTGACACGTCGGGGGCATAACCGGTGTAATACTTGTCCGGGATCGCGGAATAATTCACTCCCGATACAAACCCGGAGATGTCATAGGCTGTGATATTGAAAGAGATGGACTTGCATCCCACACACGGGCTGCCCTCCAGACCGATGATGCTCAATGTTCCGTAACCGACAAGGGTATTGGCACCGTAAGACACTGAGTAATACCCGGCCGGAACCTCTTTTCCATCCACTGTCACCTTTGTTACCGCCGGTCGGATGGATGATCCGGTATAGGTACAGCTGTTCTGAGTCAATGCCAGTGTGACTTCGGCATTGTTCAGATCGATGGATTTTGTCCGGACAGTCAGACCGGTACTTCTCTTGCTTGTTCCGACTCTTCTCTGATAGAATACATATTCCGTGTCAGGCTCGAGACCGTTGAAGACATTACTCGACTGCCAAGATCCGGTTCCCATCCTGTACTCATAACCATCCAGCGCATACAGTTTCACGCTGTAGGGTGTGATGTCCGTAGCTTCGTTTATGATGATTGGTGCTGCCGAGCCGGTCTCTGTCACGGCTTTGATGCAGAAATTGTTGTATCCCGAACCGGTCTTCGACGCCTGCCAATAAGATGCATCGATGGAAGTGTAGGTCCACCATCAATCGGATTGAAGTGATCATAGCCGATGTCATTTCTCCGGCTGGAATCCGACAACTGACTCTTGATGACGATGGCAAACCGGCTTCCTTTCTTTTTCAGATCTACGAGATCGTCGAGCTCAATCGTGTACCAGCCCGGATAGGTGATATTAATCCCTTTCTTTTCGGAAAAATTGTATTCTTTTGCCAAACCCATGTCTCCATCCTCTGTTATGTCGTACGGATTGAGCGCGTCCAAATCCGGGATGCAGTCCACACTTACATAGGAGCTTGCATTCGGAATGAACACCTTGACAGCCTTCAGCTGCTGGTTTGCACTGTTTACGGTAAATGTCTTCATGAAGTAAGCGGTTCCCACGCCGGAATACCCCCAGCCGGCACCTTCAAGCTTGTAATCCGACTCATACTGCGTCTCGGCACTGTTGTACGGATCCAGTCCGTCGATTGTGAAGCACGAAATCGGAAAGTTCGTGTCCTCGTAGGAAATCCAAATGTATCCCCGGTCTCCGAAATCCGGTCCCCAGCTGCTTTTCACCAGCCATGCCCCGTTGCCCGACGGCCGACATCCGGAATTAAAGTTGTTACGGGAATAATTGTCATCCCAGCCGGCGATTTCAACCAGATGGTTGTTATCCGGATAGTAGTTTCCGTTCCAGGTATAGGTCACACTTCTGTTGAAGAAATATGCTCCGGTATCCCAGTTGTAGTATGTATCCCAGTTTTCATTGTCACAGTACATGCTGGCACCGACTCCGCCGTAATCGCGGATTGCTGCCTTGATTGCATTGATCTCAGCAGTCAGGGTCGGCTTGAACACATCTGTCAGGAACAGGATATTTCTTGCCTTGTATCCCTGATTCTTCGACTCTGTAATGCTCAGTGCTCTGTCAGGAAGAACATTTTCAAGATCCGTGCAGGGATCCTCCGACTCGTTGACGGTACCACTGAGCTTTGTTCCTCTCATCAGATAATCTGAGGACTTATACCGGTTTCCGCCCGCATACGGCGCCCTGTCCCATCCCTGAACAGTGTTACCGCCATGGTTGCTGGTGGCATACCCCATATGAACCTCGGAAAAATCCTGAGTTCCCATGCCGTTCTTTTTCATATTTGCTTCCGCAATGGCGTTCGTACCATAACACCAGCAAAGGCCGTTCGCCCCCTGGTTCTTGGCAATCGTCTGATATGCCCTATCTGTACCATAGCTGGCCGGGAGTGAACCGCTACCACGATTTGACTCTCTCGGATACTCCGGATAATCCAGATGATAGCGCTCTCTCTCTGTACCGGGAGCGAAGTCCTCGATTGCTTCTGCCGCCTGATCATCAGACTGCTCCCCTGCCTCTACTGCCTCCCCGGATACGGCCTCAGAGTCAGCGATTGCCTGATTCTCCTCCATTGCACAGGAAGTGCTCCCGGGCACAAAAACTCCCGAGAATGTAAGAGCAACTGCAAGTACACACGCCATCATCTGTTTTGCTTTCATAATAAACACCCACCTTTCTATAAACCGGGCACCTTGTACCCATTTCCCTATACGCCTTTATTTCCTACACTCATATATAGGACTGAAAACACCCAAAAGTTGAATTTTCAGCAAAAAAAAATCAAAAATCTGCACAAACATGAAGATCACTTACCACTTTTTCGAAAAACTGCCCCTGTCCCCATCCAAAAAGAATTGAGTTACGCTTATGATGCTCAAACGACTCTATCAACGCTTTCTCGTGCTTTTTTCTAACGGAAAGGACAACAATAGCCAGCGACGAGGCTCCGGAATCAGGAACAAAGACATCCTTGATCTTTACCGGCACCCTGTCAATCCTAAACGCACGTCCGATCTCACCCGGTTTATCCACATAGCTGTAGTAACTGAGAAACGGGTTGTGGCTCTTCAGCTTCACATACATAGAATCCATTTTTTCCATAGCAATCACTCCTCATTCAATACTGATTTCACGCTTCACATGTATATTGTGTTAACTCACCCCGGAAGTTGAACATCATCCGGGGTTTTTCCGTCAGAAGCAGTGAGCACCGTCAGTACACACACACCTCCGAGTGTCAAAGCAACCACCAGTAACTCCACGCAAAAAGTCATAATCCCTGTCAACATAAGTCATCGCCCCTTTCTATTTCACTATCAATACATCGTTATCAGTTACATTTAGTTCCGTAGCATCACTGCCCTTGCTTCTTTTTGACTTTTACCTTCTTATGATTGGTTTTTACCCTCTTAACCTTCCTCTTCTTTTTTGCCTCGGTTTTTCCGGATTCCTTTTTCTCCGTTGCGGAAGCACCTTTATTCTCACCCGCATGTACCCGGCTGTTGGATCCCGAAAACGGCATCTCCAGAAAATACCCCAAAACAAGAATAACGATAGCCAGTTTGATAAATCCTCTGATCATAACGATTCCCTCCTTTGTTTACGCTCATTTTTCATCCTTACACTTTTATATAGGACGAAAAAACTGCAAAAGTTGAAAATCGCCCTCATTTTTTTAAAATTTCATGAAAAATTTTAAAAAAAATAAAGGTCCGTCCGCTCTTGCAAGAGCGGACGGACCT
>JAFYBS010000146.1 GCA_017540125.1 Eubacterium sp. | reverse complement strand
GCGATTATGTGCATGAGCAGATCAAGGGACGGGAGGACGAATTCAGGTACATCAACATCGGGGAAAATATCCGGAATCTGGCGATTTTTATGAAGATCCGGGACAACAATCCCGTGTTCGATCACTGCAAGGAGGTCGGAGATGTGGGGATCCCGGCGTTTGTTTTCGAGGACGGACGTGTATCCATCGACCCAGCCGATGCGGGGCTGATCGAGTACGGGAAGGCGGATGCCTGCTCGGTCGAGGATCACAAAAGCGGCAGGAAGGGTTGCTGAGCGGAACGGAAGACCGGGAGCAAGCGGCAGAAAGGGGGCGCAATGAAGCATTTTACTCTGAGTAACGGTGCGGAGATACCTGCGGTCGGGTACGGATCCTTTCAGGCGACGGACGGATATGGCAAGCGTGTCATAAAAGATGCGCTGGAGGTCGGATATCGTTATATCGATACGGCGACGCTCTATCGGAACGAGGCGGAGATCGGAGAGGCACTGGCGGAATCTGATGTGAAGCGCGAGGAGGTCTTCCTGGTCAGCAAGGTGTGGCCTTCGATGCTGGGGCGTGACGCGACGAGGAAGGCATTTGAGGATTCCTGTAGGAACCTCAAGACGGATTATCTGGACATGTATCTGATCCACTGGCCGAAGGAGGGGGAGCCTGATACGGACTGGGTTTCCCGCCAGGCCGAAGGGTGGAAGGTGATGGAGGAACTGTACAGAGAGGGGCGGATCCGCGCGATCGGCGTCTCGAATTTTCTCCCGCATCATATGAAGCCTTTCCTGGAGCGGATCGAGATCCTGCCGATGCTGAATCAGCTGGAGCTTCATGTCGGCTACATGCAGGAATATGCGGTGCGCTACATGCGGGAGCTGGGCATGGTGATTCAGGCCTGGAGTCCGCTGGGCCGTGCGGCACTGCTGGGCGATGAACGGATCGGAGCGCTCGCGGCAAAATACGGAAAGTCTCCGGCCCAGATTTTGCTGCGTTATCTGGTGCAGCGCGAGGTCGCGGTCATCCCGAAGGCATCGACGCCGGAGCGGATGAAGCAGAACCTGGATATCTTTGATTTTGAACTGACGGAGGAAGAAGTATTTTTCCTGTCCTGCATTCCGCAGGCCGGCTGGTCGGGGGAGCACCCGGATCTGATGTGATTTTCCAGAGCGAAGGACGGGACAATGCACCAGTACAGGGGGATCAAAAAAGATAGCTCGTATGGTACAGGAGACCGTTTCCAAAGGGGAAGCGGTCTTTTTTGAATGGAATTTTTCCCTGTGTTCTGCGTTGTGGGAGGTCCAAGTTGACATTTCAAAAACGCGAGCGTATGATAAGTTATACAAATCATACTTTTGAAACTTGTATTAATTGTTAGAAAGAGGTGTGACTATGAAGAAACCACCCAAGGGAAAACATGTTTGGACGGCCACGGTAGGTGAGAAGGGACAGATCGTGATCCCGAAGCAGGCGCGGGAGCTTTTTGACATAAAGCCCGGCGATACATTGATTTTGCTGGGAGACGATAAGCGGGGGATCGCGATCCCGCCGCAGGACAAGTTCCGGAGACTTGCGAGCGAAGTTTTTCCCGATGAAGAGGAAGAGTAGACGGTCGGATGGAACACAGGAGGAAATGGGATATGGGATATGTACTGGAAGTCGACGGGATTACGAAGAAATATCCCGCGTTTGAACTGAAGCCGGTCAGCTTTCACATGGAGGCCGGCGAGGTGATGGGTTTTATCGGGCGAAATGGCGCCGGCAAAACCACCACACTCAAATCGATCCTGAATCTGGTGCATCCGGAGTCCGGCTCGGTGCGGGTACTCGGGATGGAGTACCTCGAGCACGAGGACGAGGTCAAGCAGCAGATCGGGTATGCCGTCGGCGGCATCAGTTACTACAAGAACAAGAAGATCAAGGACATCATCGCGATCACCAAAACCTTCTACGAGAACTGGGACGAGCAGGAATACCGGCATTTTCTGGCGGCCTTTAAGCTGGACGAGGAAAAGCGCCTCAAGGAGTTGTCCGAGGGCATGAAGGTCAAGTTCTACCTGACGATCGCGCTGTCCCATCACGCGAAGCTCCTGATCCTGGACGAACCGACGAGCGGCCTTGATCCCGTCTCCAGAGACGAGATGAACGAGATTTTCCGGAAGCTTGCCGAAAAAGGCGTGGCGATCCTCTTCTCCACGCATATCACGAGCGATCTGGAAAAATGCGCGGACACGATCACCTACATCAAAAACGGCGAACTGGTAAAAACGGCACCTATGTCAGATTTTATCGCCTCCTATGCGGCAGAGATGGGCGGAGAACCGTCTCTGGAGGACATCATGGTTTACATTGAGAGAGAAGAGGTGAATCTGTGAGGAGGAAATGGATCTTCACAGAGAGGAAAGAGGTGGATTTAAGATGAAGAAATTACTCTACAAAGAGATGAAACTGACAGCGCACCCGCTGAGCTATTTTTTCATTCTGTTTGCTTTGATGGCGATGATTCCGGGGTATCCGATTGCGGTCGGCGGATATTTCGTCTGCCTCGGACTTTTCTACACCTACCAGCAGGCGCGGGAATGCGATGACATCACCTACACCGTGATGCTGCCGGTTCGGAAGCGGGACGCCGTGAAGGCGAAATATGTCTTCGCTATTTTCATTGAATGCGTGGCCTTTCTGCTGAGTCTGATCCTCACGATGGTCCGGATGAACGCCTTGGGCGGTGCGGTGGTGTACGCGAGCAATCCGATGATGAATGCCAATGCGGCCTATCTGGGCTATTTGCTGATGATCTACGGGCTGTTCCATCTGATCTTCATCCGCGGATTTTTCCGGACAGCGTACAAATACGGAAAGCCGTTCGTGGTCTTTACGATTGCTGGATTTGTGCTCATCGGGATTGGCGAGGTCCTGCATCATATTCCGGGACTGACCGGGCTGAACGATCCCGCCATGGTGAACGCGCCGCAGCTGGTGATTCTGGTACTGGGGTTACTTTTCTATGTGGGTGGTACGGCGGCTGCGTATGCCGCATCGGTGAAGGATTTCGAGCGGATCGATCTGTAGACAAAAGCGATTTTGCTGGGAGAATCGGTATGTTTGGAAAGAGGAAGCAGACAGAGAAGCGGACGTACGACCCGGAACACCAGAAACCGATCCTGAAATGCAGTATCTGCAACGGTGAACAGGTGGCCGGATTCAAGGACCTCCGGACGGGGAAGTTTGAGGAAGTGATGCTGATCCGAAGTCCCGAGGAGCTGGAGCTGTTCAAGTCTCTGTACGGGATCGAAACAGTGACCAAAGAGTACTGAAACGCTTATTAACTTTTGGTCATTAAATGCCGGAACGTTGATTTTACGGGGCTCTTTTCGACATGGGAAGGCCGGCGGAAGGAAGCTTTTCATGATGGTCCTTGACGGATCATCTATTGCGTTGAGGATGGATCATTGATGCTTTCCATGTTCCCGGGATGGTTCATCCACGCGAGGATGGATCATCGATGTATTTTATGATCCTGAGATGGTTCGTCGATGAGTTGGCGCAGAAATGAGGATGGTATGGAAGGAAAGAAAACCGGCGCGGAGTCCGTGATTTACAGGAAGATTGAGAGTGGGGATGATGTCGCCATTGCGCGGATTATCCGGGAGAATCTGGAGGCAAACCATCTGGATATCCCGGGAACCGCCTATTTTGATGAGCACCTGGACCACATCAGCACTTACTATTTGGCGAACCCGTCCGGGCGGGAATACTTCATCCTGACGGATGTGCAGGGGCGTGTGATCGGCGGGATCGGCCTGGCGGAGTGTGACCTTTTTGAGGACTGCGCGGAGCTTCAGAAACTGTATCTGTGCGAGGATTGCAAGGGAAGCGGTCTGGGCTACGACATGATCCGCAAGGTGGAGGAGCGGGCGCGGGAGCTGGGGTATCGTCAGATGTATCTGGAAACGCACACGAACCTGGAGGCGGCGCTGCATATCTATGAGCGGAGCGGCTATCGGCAGATTCCGAAGCCGGAGACGGTGGTGCACAGCGCCATGAACTGTTTTCTCCTTAAGAAACTGTGAAGCAAATGATTTTTCCGCAAGAATGTGTCGGCTGTCTGCATTCTTGCGGTTTTTCATTTTCGCCGGAAACGCGTCTTTACGGGGAGAAATTTCATGATTTTTTCCTTGATTTATGCAACAGGGAGTGTAGAATGGGGGAATGGACGCTCCGAGCAATCCTTCGGATGGTCCGAAATCTGATGAAGAAGGTAGTAGACAAACATGCGTAGCTTTTTAAAGCGGAAGGAGATACACGGCAATCAGACGGCCGGGGCGATCCTTCTGCATATGCTGATTGCGGCGGTCAGTTTGTTCGCAAACGGATTTGGAGTATATCTGACCATGCATGCAGGAATCGGCGCCGGTCCCTGGGATGTGCTGAACCTGGGGCTGTCGGGGACTTTCGGGATCCTGTACGGGACGGCCTCCATCGCCGTGTCGGTGACGATTCTGATCATTGATATTCTGCTGAAGGAGCCGATCGGAATCGCGATGTTTATTGATTCCGTGGTGGTCGGCAAGTCGGTGGACTTTTTCAATCATATCGATATCATACCGGAGTGCCATTCGTTGGGAGCCAGCGTGGTGATGAT
This sequence comes from Eubacterium sp., assembly GCA_017540125.1. Classification (GTDB taxonomy): domain Bacteria; phylum Bacillota; class Clostridia; order Lachnospirales; family Lachnospiraceae; genus Eubacterium_F. The sequence continues at coordinate 6,440 of JAFYBS010000146.1, read as the reverse complement.
GCTGATCGGACTGACGATCATGGGATACACACAGTATACCTATATGATCGCCTCGCTTGGCTGCGGGCCGCGTGATACGTTACTTGTAGGCCTTTCCAAGCGGATGCGCAAGGCTCCCATCGGAGTCATCAGCATCGGGCTTCTGAGTCTGGCAACCCTGATCGGATGGCTGCTGGGCGGGCCGGTAGGCCTCGGCACCCTCATCTGCGCCTTTGGTGCAGGCCCGATCATGCAGTTCGTCTTCCGAACCGTGAATTTCGATGCTGCCCTGGTGCAGCACCAGCCTCTTTCCAAGTCCATCAAGGTATTTGTCAACGGGCATGCCTGATATGCCTGACATGCCTGACATGACTGATCCGGACACGATCTCCCGTAGAGGAATCCTCGACCACTGAATCTGATATGTCTCCTCTTTACTGGACAAACCGGTAAGGAGGGGATTTTTTTGTTGAAATCCATTCCGCGAAATGATATAGTTCTTCCATGACGTCGTTCGGGCGTTTCATAGCCGGTCAGGCTGCGTGATTCCCTTTTGATTTGGTAGGCTCTTTCCCTTTTCCTTTGCTTCGTCCTTCCGTTCATTTTCCTTTTTGTCCCCGACTGTGGTGGCGAGATTACGGGCGAAAGGCAAGCAAGAGGCTCCGCGCGCCCGTAAAACATGCTTGCATTGCCCTTGTCCTTCCCACTTTGTTCCCTTTATGCCCCGACGGTGGCGGCGAGATTACGGGCGAAGGGCAAGCAAGAGGCTCCGCACGCCCGTAAAACATGCTCGCATTGCCTTGTCCATCCCGCCCGGTTCCCTTTTATGCCCCGACAGTGGCGGCGAGATTACGGGCGAAGAGCAGGCAAGAGGCTCCGCGCGCCCGTAAAGCGTGCTTGCATTGCCCTTGTCCTTCCCGCCCGGTTCCCTTTTATGCCCCGACTGTGGCAGCGAGATTACGGGCGAAGGGCAAGCAAGGGGCTCCGCGCGCCCGTAAAACCGGCACCACGACCGGAAATCGGAGCGAAGCACACCGCGGAACATCGGACGACTAAGCCCCAAAAAACAAAAAAGTACAGGAGGAAGATAAGAAATCTTGCAAAGAATCATCGAACTAATGAAACAACGGGCCCTGCTGCTTCAACGGGCCATGGACGAAGCAGAAGAAAGGCGGAAGAATGCACCGCCCGGAAGACTTCGCTTGTCAGGAGGCCACGGCTATTGCCAGTACTATCATGTCGTAGACCGGGACCATCCAACCGGAACCTACATCCGCAACGCGGACAGAAGCAAGGCGGTCAGCCTTGAATACAAGGAGTATGCGGAGCAGTTCCTTCCCGGTGCCAGGCGGGAGCTGAAGGCGCTCAATCGCTTTGTCAGTCAATTCGAAAAGTCCAATTCTGATCTGATCTATCACAATCTGACTCCTGCCAGACAAAAACTGGTTTCCTCTTTTCTCACCACCGATGAAGAATATGCACAAAAATGGCAGGCGGAATCCTATGCGTCCAGCTCCTACATGCCGGAAGAAAAGGTCTATCAGACCAAGCGCGGGGAAATGGTGCGTTCCAAGTCGGAACTCCTGATCGCGGATTTGCTGTATGAAATGGAGATTCCTTACCGATACGAACCGAGGGTGCGGATGAAGAGAGGCAATTACAAGTACCCGGATTTTCTTATTCTGAACAGGAAGACGAGGCAGACGATCTACTGGGAGCACCTGGGCTTGATGGATGACCCGGACTACTTGAATAATAACCTTGCAAAAATCCTGGAATACGGGGAAAACGGAATATGTCTGGGGAAAAACCTCATGATCACCTTTGAAACATCGGAGCACCCGTTGAATGTCCGATGGATCCGGAAAATATTGAGTGAGATTCTGGGTTAACCCATGAAAAGATCGGCAGAATCCTGTCATACAGAGGTCGCGGATATGATATACTACGGAAAGGTAAGTTTTTGTAAAGGGGGATACGAAATGGGGAATCATGAAGGAAATGGGAGGCAGTATGGTCTGGAGCATGTGAAGCGGCGGGCGGATTCGCCGCTGGCTGGGAAGCGGATTTTGTTTCTGGGATCATCGGTGACGAAGGGAGAAGCCTCTCTGGATGTGTCATTTGCGGATTATCTGGCTGCGCGGGACGGAGTGGTCGCTGTGAAGGAAGCCGTGAGTGGAACCACGTTGGCAGATGTCGAGGAGACTTCGTATGTACAGCGCCTGCTGCGCAAGGTAGATCCTGCGGAAAAATTTGACCTGGCCATTGTTCAGCTTTCTACGAACGATGCTACCCGTATCGCACGCGGGGATGACCTGGAGCTTGGAAAAGTGGCAGCAGGCGACCCGGGAAACACTGTCAGTGCGGCGAAGCCGGAATCCAATGGTGCAAATACCACCACCTTTGAAGCACAATCGGAATCCAATGGTGTCGACACAACTTCTCTAGAAGCAAAATCGAAATCCTATGACGTCCGCTCCACCGTCGGTGCGATGGAATTCATCATAGATTATGTGAGGAAGACCTGGAATTGCCCAGTGTTTTTCTATACCAGTCCGCGTTATGACAGCCAGATATATGACACGATGGTCAGAAAACTATACGAGCTGCGTGATAAATGGGGCATCGGTATCATCGATATGTGGACCGACGAAGCCTTCAACGCACTGACCGAAGAGCAACGCAGCCTCTATATGGCGGATCCGATTCATCCGACGCAGGCAGGGTATCTGCTCTGGTGGACGCCCTATTTTGAGGCTTCACTTGAGGCTGCGATAAACGGAAGAATGTGAACATTCAGGAAAACGTGAATGTCCGGAAAAGCGTCAATATCCGGGCGATGTGAATGCCCTGAAAAGTGTCAATATTCGGAAAACGAGAATGTCCGAGAAAGTGTAAATATCTGGAAAGCGTGAATATCCGCCGGAATGCGAGTGACGGATGCACATGCTAAACGAGATACAAGCACGAGATATAAGTACGGGAACAACCATGAAGGTACGATATCATTATGTTTTGACCGGACGGGTGCAGGGGGTGGGCTTTCGCTGGAAGGCAACGCATCTGGCGGAGTCGCTCGGCATAACCGGCTGGGTCAGAAATGAATGGGATGGCTCTGTGGAGATGGAGCTTCAGGGAGAAGAGGAACTGCAGGACCGCATGCTTGCGGATTTTCGCAGGGACCGCTATATCGAGATCGATCGCGTCGAGCGCACCAAAATCGAGGTTCTGGAAGACGAGCGATACTTTGACGTCCGATTTTAGAGGAGAGCTGCGGCGAACGAAGCCGCTTCCCGGAAACTATACGAACATGTGTGGAAGATACTATTTCGGTGAGAAAACTGCCAAAATTGCAGAGAAAGCGTTGGGCGTTTACGGTGGTATCGGGGATGCGGGGGATGTGACGCCCGGCATGTCCCCGCTTGTGATCACCGGCCGGACCGAAAGGCTGGCTGAGGAAAACATGCTCTGGGGCATGGCGAATCCTAAGGGCGGCCTCATCATCAACGCCAGAGCCGAGTCGGTCTATGAAAAACCGATGTTTTCGAGTAGTGTGGAGACCAGGAGGATCATCATCCCGGCGGAGCATTTTTACGAGTGGGACCGCGCTAAAAACAAGGTTTTCTTCCGGCTTCCGGAATCGGAGATTCTGTACCTTGCCGGTTTCTTCAATCTGGTGAACAACAGGGAAGCTTTCGTGATCCTGACGACGGCGGCGAATGCTTCCATGGAGCGGGTGCACGACCGTATGCCGCTGATGATTCCGGAGAAGGATGTTGCAGACTGGATCCTGGAGCCCGGGAAGACAAAGGAATTCCTGCAAATGAAAATGCCGCAACTGGAGTCCTGGCAGGAGTTTGAGCAGATGAGTTTTCTGTGACGTTAATATCATTTTATTGTGATCATGCCTTAAAGTTTCGATGATTAATCTATTTTGGGGTGGGGATAAGCTGATGGAAAAGATGAGCATTACTTGTAACAATTGTGGATCAGTGCTGCATATTGAAACAGGAAGAAATACCTTCTTTTGCGAGTTTTGTGGCGCTAAAATCATAATTGATGATGGAGTGAAAAGAAGCGAGCACATAATACATAAAGTGGATGAAGCTCGGCTTGAGGAATTAAGATTTAAAAAAGAAAAGTATGAGCGAGACCTAAAAGAGAAGGAGAGACAACGAGAAATAGAACGGGCAGAAAAAGAAGAGAAGAGAAAACAGGATCTAATTCTTCAGGAAATGATGATCAAACAAAGAAAACGAGAAAAAACTGCTGAAACTGTGACCACGATAGCTTTACTGTTTCTTCTCGGGGGGATGTTGCTGTTTTCTATATACCATATGGACAAAAGTGAGAAAGAGAGAAAAGCAGAAGAAGCAGCGATGCAGGCGGCAGGAATGATACATGCTGGTAGTTCCAGTGATTACTTAGACAAGGATTATGAAGGTGTAATTAAACAGTTTGAAGAATTGGGATTTGAGGATATACAAGCAATAGACATAGGGGATGAGGGATTTTTGTGGAAAGATAAAGGGAAGGTAGAATCGGTATCAATAGCAGGTGATTCATCTTTTTCCTCTTCTGATTTTTTTTATCTGTCGGATAAAGTTATCATCTCATACCATTAATAGGTAGGCCATTAATAGGTAGAATAATGAGTGTGTATGTTGTTAATTGTCCACATTGTGGCCAAAAAATTGAAGTTAATATAGAGCGGGGGACTAAATTCTGTACATATTGTGGTGGTAAACTCATCTCGGACGGAACGGAAAGAGACGATAGTTCGTGCAGAACGATTGTGTTTAAAACGTTGAATCAATTTGAGGATAGCGCTCTGGACACAGATCTATTTGAAAAAGTTGAAACTGCGAAAAAACAGAAGACCGAGAGGACACAAGCAACAGAAAATACGGTATTGGATGGATTTGGCTGGGGATTTGAGAAATCAGAAGAAAGGCCTTATAAATCAGAACAACCTTTAGTGGACCGTAGTTCAAAGGCACCTTCTTATGAAGGGAAAATAAAAAGGACTAAGAATACTATTTCTGACAGTAAAAGCGATGCAAAGGGAATCTTTGTACTTGTGATTATTGTTGTGTTATTGCTATTTGGAATGTGGTTTGTTATCTCATGGTATCCTTCATACTATGCTTCCCGTAACGCAGAACAAGAAGGACCGATCACGAATCAGACGAATGTGCTCGATACGCCAGAGACAGAAACTGTGTGGGGGGATCAATCATCAAGTGAAAAAGACTCTCAAGTGAATCCGGCAAATCAAGAGAATCAAGAAGCTTATTTAGTTCAATATCAGGATCTGAACATAGAAAAATGTGCATTTTCTTTACCTGATTATTGGGAAATTACGTTTCAGGAAGAAAATGAAATACAACTGACGGCTGAAGATGAGGCGACATGGGCTACCATATTTGTAGTATCAGGAGAAAATGATATAGGTTACGATTTTTATGAATCGGGCGAATTTAAAGAGTTATACGTTGATGATCCTAAAGGAGCAAAAGAATTTTTAGCAGGGTATGGATATCCAACGATTTTGGATTACACAATAGACTATAGAGAAACGAGTGAGATAAAAGGGTACCTTTTTAATGCAAATGTAGTTTCGGAATCCGGAGAGTCGATCAATCTAATTCTTTCATGGGCGCTATCGAAGGACGCCAGCGAGATCATTCTAATCGGGATTAAGGTTCCGAAGGGAAGTGGGGAGACTTTCATTAAAGATTTTGATGACATGTTTTCGACTATACATCTTGAATAATCTGAACCTTTATAAGAGTTGGATAAAGAACACTCTTTGAAAGGGAGAATTTCGGGACCGTGGAGCATCCTCCAAGGGGGGCAGGAAATGGCCAGATTATCCAAAGAAGAACTGCAGAGAAACAGAGATGATGAAAACAATCAGAGTGGTGGCTGCTGTAATTTGTGACAGTTTCGCCAGTAAAAAGAGAGTGTTTGCCACGGCCAGGGGCTACGGCGATTTCAAAGGAAAATGGGAATTCCCGGGCGGAAAGATCGAAGCCGGGGAGACGTCGGAACAGGCATTGAAGCGTGAGATTGAGGAAGAGCTGGAGACGGAGATCCGCGTGGGGGAGCTGATTACCACCGTGGAGTATGATTATCCGGAGTTTCACCTCTCCATGGACTGTTTCTGGTGTGAAGTGGTGGAAGGACATCTCGATTTGAAGGAAGCGGAAGCGGCGAAGTGGGTGACGTGGGAAACGATCGCGGAACTGGACTGGTTGCCGGCCGATGTGATGTTGGTGGAGCGGATCCGCCGAGAGATGAAGGACTGATTCGTTTGGAAGATTGAAAGTCCTATGACAGATGCAATTCGGATTGCATCTGTCATAGGACTTTTGTTATTTCGCCCGTAATGAGCCGGACCTGAGCGGTAAGGACAAAGACAAAGCAAGCACGTTTTACGGGTGCGCGGAGCTACTTGC
>JAFYBS010000145.1 GCA_017540125.1 Eubacterium sp. | reverse complement strand
TTCGACATCGACTTCTCCGATAGGAGTATCCTCTGCCACCTTCTGCGTGAAGGAGAAGAAGAATTTGGATCCTTTTCCATACGTACTCTCCACCTGTAAATCACTGTCCACCAGAGCGAGGATTTTTCTTGTGATGGCCAACCCCAACCCCGTACCCTCGATGCTCCTGGTTTTCTTCAAATCCATGCGTTCAAAGGGCTCAAACAACCGTTCCATATCCTCTTCCCGAATCCCGATTCCCGTATCGTTGACGGAAACTCCTATCCGGACAGCACCGGGGAGCTTTTTCTCCATTTTTATTTCAAGGATAACCGCTCCTTTTTCCGTATACTTGACGGCATTGGTGAGAAGATTGCTGATAACCTGCTTGATACGGATTTCGTCTCCGATCAACGCTTCGGGGAGGTTCGGGTCGATCAGGAAATCCAACCCGAGGCCTTTGGCCTCGGCGCGGAATGTGACCAGGTTATACAGATCTCCGATCATGGATTTCAGGGAGTAGCGCTCATCTTCAAGCTCCATATGACCGGAATCGATTTTGGAGAAATCCAGGATGTCACTGATGATACCGAGAAGACTCACCCCGGCCTTCCGGATATTCTCGGAATACTCGAGGATCTCCTCCTTCTCGGCTTCCCTCTGGATCATTTCGTTCATCCCGAGGATTGCCGTGATCGGTGTGCGGATCTCGTGAGACATATTGGATAAAAAGGCGATCTTCGCTTCGTTCGCCTCCTCCGCCTGCTTCAGGGCCAGCTTCAGTGTCTCTGCCTTTTCCATCTCCTCCTCGGCCAGCTTTTTCTCGGTGATGTCACTGATGAATACATAGTAAACCTCACCGTATCCGGGAAGCATGGCAAAATGTCCGAAATCATCCACCCAGCGTACTTCACCATCCTTGCGGATGATACGATAGGCCACATAATCATTGTTGCGTTTATTATCCAACTGAGCGATCTGATCATCGATAGAGTCGTGGATTGTGTCATAGTCCTCCGGATGCACCATTCCCTTGAAGGTATTTCCGGTCAGCTCACGGAATTCCTCGACACTCTCGCATCCGAAAATATCACAGACAGAACTGTTGACGTACAGGATCTCTCCGTCCTCGTCCGCGCGGTAAATGAATAATCCGCCCGGCATTTGCTCGGCCAGCCACTCCACCACCGATATATTCTCTTCGGTAGGTTCGAAATGCGTAAAACTCTCTGCGAAAAGCTTGTTTCGATTCATGTATATTCTCCTTTTTTTTTTCAAACGCTATATGGTCAAAGTATAGCATAATGCATAAAAAATGGCAAGTTTATCTCGGAACACTTGCGGGTGAAGGGAATCTATGGTATAATTCATCTGTTTGAGTATTTTTGTAAAAATATACAGTTGATAAACTCCGCAAAAAGGGGGCTGGCTTATGGATGAAAAACGACTGCTTCTCGAAACCGAGAAACTTCCCGAATGGGTAAATCATATCGAGGGAATCGACGTGAAAGCCGGTGTGGAGCATTGTGATTCGGCCGAGGATTATATGGAAGCACTGGAGGTTTACATCGGATCTGTTCACGAAAAAGCAGAGATGCTTGAGAAACTGGTGAAAGAAGAGGATCTGAAAACCTTCACGATGCGGATCCATTCTCTCAAGAGTATGTCGAGACTGGTCGGTGCGGAAGGACTGGCCGACCGCTCGAAGGAACTGGAGGATGCCGGGGAACAGGAGGACCTTCCGACTGTGAAAAAGGAACTACCGGGTCTCCTTGCCGAATACCGAAAGCTGGAACGGCTGGTCGTTCATTTTTACAAGGATATTCCGGAGGAGCCGGAAGGCGCGGAAAGCATTCCTCTGGATGTTTTGGATGACGCTTATCAGGCAATCGATGAGTTCGCCCAGCACTACGACAAAGAAAGTATCCGGATGGTCCTGGCTTCCCTGAAGGAGTATCATCTTCCGGAGATGGACAAAGCCAGAACCGAAGTCATCGAGAAGGCGCTGGAGGACAACGACTGGGCCGGTATCCGGTATGAACTGGGGCTACAGTGAATAAAGGAGCAACAAGTGCTCGGCATGAGGTGAGATTATGAGAAGAATGGTTCTTTTTGTGGAAGGTACCAAAGGGTTTATATCGCAGGCGATCGTGAACCGACTCAAGCAGACCGGATTTACGATCCGACGGGTTCCGGACGATCTCGATAAGATCGCTTTTCACCGAAACGAAAGTCAGATGATGATTTACTATCCGTCCGGGGGGAACTATCAAATCGAACAGATCACACGCTACCTTTTGGATCTGGTGGAAAAGGAGAGAAAAAGTCTCTGTGTCATCGGCAATCCGGACGATATTTCCATCGTGAAAAAACTGGATGACAGTGAAAAGATCGCCCATATGTACGAGCGGCCTTTTAATCTGGATATTCTGATCGAGGATATGGAAGAACTGGCGGATTCCCATCAGGAATACAAGCGAAAAAAAACCATCCTCATCGCGGATGATGATCCGGATTTTCTGAAGGTTATGGAAGGGTGGCTGAAAAACCTATACCGCATCGACTGCGTACGATCCGGCGGTGAGGTATTGCACTTTTTAAAAACCGCCCGACCGGACCTGATCCTTCTGGATTATGAGATGCCGGATCTGGATGGCTACCAGGTGATGAACGAGATTCGAAAAAATCCGTTTGTCTCGAAAATCCCCATCATTTTTCTCACAGGGAAAAATGATAAAGAAGTCGTGATGCGTATCCTGGAGAGAAAACCGGAGGGATATCTGCTCAAGTCCACCTCCAAAGATGAGGTACTGGACACGCTGGATCAGTTTTTGCCAACAGTATTTTGAGAAATAAATAAAGGAGCAAACGCCGGCGGGATTGACCCGCCGGCATTTTTTTGTAACTCTTTTGTAACGCTTTTGTGATATAATGCATACACCGGATTATAACGCGGGGAATCTGCGGTTTATTCTTGATATATCCCATGCTTGGGTGAGGGAAGGATGGAGAACGGATGAGAAGGAAAAAACAGAGAAAACTGTCTATCGTATTACTGGTTCGGCTGATGTTGCTTTCAATTGTGCTGGTCTCGGTGATCAACATTGTGGTGGCGCATGTCGTGAAGAGGGAAACGCTGGATATTTACAAGGATTTTGCATTCTCTTACACGAACACGGTTGCCGGAAACATCGACCCGAATGTGATTGAGGAATACCGGAAATCCGGTAAAACCGATGATTATTATGAGGCTGTCAAGGCGTTACTTTTGGGGATGGTGCATGGGGCCGGACTTCGTTATCTCTATGTCTTTGTTCCGGAAAAGGAAGGAATCCGCTACGTCTGGGATGCCCAGCTGGATGATGATTCCCGGCCGTTAAACGACATCTGGTATTACGACGGAAACTACCCGGAGGAAGAAGCGATGAATGCCTACCGGGAGGGTGTGGAGTGCTTTACTACCTACAATTACGGGGATTTGGATCTGGCAGCGGCAATCTCGCCTCTGAAAAACTCCGATGGAGAGACCGTGGCTTTGATCGAGACGGATATCCTGATGCCCCGAATCCGGTCATCCATGTGGAAGATCACAGCATTTGTTTCCATCGGTGTATTGATCGTCATGGCGATCGCGATGGCTCTTTTCTACTTTTTTGCCAGAAAAAGAGTTGTGGTTCAGCTGATGAAGATCAAGACGGCAGCGGAGGAGATGGTTGCCAATCTGGATAAGGAAGAAAGAGCTTCCATCGACGTCCATACGAATGACGAACTCGAGGCAGTGGCGAGAGCGTTTGAAGAAATGGATCAGAAGCTCCTTGATTATATCGATGAGAACGAACAGATCATGGTGGAAAAAGAGCGGGTGAATACAGAGCTTACTCTGGCTACCAAGATCCAGGCAGACATGCTTCCGAATATCTTTCCGGCGTTTCCCGACCGGCCGGAGTTCAACATCTATGCGGATATGACACCGGCCAAAGAAGTCGGTGGTGATTTCTACGATTTCTTTTTCACGGATCCGGATCATCTCGCTATCGTGATGGCGGATGTGTCGGGCAAGGGAATCCCGGCAGCGATGTTTATGATGATGGCGAAGAGCATGATCCAGAGCCAGGCTATCACGGGAAATAAGCCGAGTCAGGTGCTCTCGGAGGTGAACAACATTATTTGTTCCAACAACCGTGAGGATATGTTTGTTACGGTATGGTTCGGTGTATTTGACGTGACAACCGGTGTGATCATCGCGGCCAATGCCGGACATGAGAATCCGATCCTGTATCATGAAGGCGGGGAGTTTGAGGTGATGGATGACCCTCACGGATTTGTCATCGGCGGGAAGCAGGGGATGAAGTATCATGATTATAAGATAAAACTGGAGAAGGGATCGAAGCTTTTCATCTATACGGACGGAGTTCCGGAGGCGACAAACGCGGATCTGGAGCTTTTCGGTATGGATCGTACTCTGGAGGCACTGAATTCGGTTAAGGAAGGGGGGGCAGAGGACGTTCTGATGGCAGTCGACCGGGATGTCTACAAGTTCGTCCAAAAGGCAGAGCAGTTTGATGATCTGACGATGCTTTGTCTCGAGTATTATGGCGTGGATCCCGACGCACCGAGAAGAAGGAGGCTCCCGAAGAAAGAGCTTACCCTGGAAGCAAAGGTTGACAATATCGATGAAGTGACGGAGCTTGTTGAGAGGGAACTGGTTCGACTGGCCTGCCCGGAGGAGGTGCTGGGTCAGATTAACGTAGCCATCGATGAGGTCTTCGGAAACATCTCGAACTATGCCTATGAAAATGGCGACGGGTATGCGACGATCCGGCTGGAGACGGATGAGGAGAAGCCGGAGGTGATCCTAACCTTTTTGGATGCCGGTATGCCGTTCAATCCCGTATTGAT
>JAFYBS010000144.1 GCA_017540125.1 Eubacterium sp. | reverse complement strand
GCCGCGCGGCCTCCTCCTCGTCATCCGTGAAGACCGCCCCGCCGTCCCCATAGCAGCCCAGCGGTTTCGCCGGGAAAAATGAGGTCGCCGACATATCTCCGAAGGAGCATGCCGGCTTCCCGCGAACCGCTCCGCCGAAGCCCTGCGCGCCGTCCTCCAAAACCTTCAATCCGTACTTCTCCGCGATCGGCAGGATCCGGTCATAATCCGCCGGCTGACCGAACAGATCCACCGGAACCACTACCTTCGGCGTCAGTTTCCCCTCCGCCAGCACGCGCTCGATCTGCGCCTCCAGCGAAGCCGGATCCATGTTGAAGGTGGCGAGATCGATATCCACAAACACCGGTGTCGCCCCCAGGATCGACGAAGTCCCCGCCGAAGCAAAATAAGTAAAATCCGAGGTGAATACGGCATCCCCCGGACCAATTCCCCATATCATCAGAGCCAGCTGTAGCGCATCCGTCCCGCTGGCACAGGCAACGCAGTACTTCCGCCCCGCGAACTCCGCCAGCTTCTCCTCCAGCTCGCCCACCGGCGCCCCCAGGATGAAAGCCGAACTGTCGATCACCGCCTGTATCCCGGCATCAATCTCCGGCTTCAGCGCCTGATACTGCGCCTTCAAATCACGAAAATTCATTGATTTTCAACCTCCTGCAACCCGTCCTCCGACTTCCGGTATCTCCGCCCGCATGCCGGACAGGTACACACCTCATCCGTCGCCTCCGCACTCCCGGCATCCCAATGCTCCAACAGCTCGCCGCATTCGCAAACCCAGCCCTTCTGTCTCGCCGGCACGCCCAGCATCAACGCATGCGCCGGAACATCCACTGCCACCACGGCACCCGCGCCGATCAATGCCCACCGTCCGACCCGGTGACCGCAAACCACCGTGGCATTCGCCCCGATGGAAGCGCCCTCCTCCACGACGGTCTTTTTGTAACCGGCCGAACCTTTGGGATACTTCGCGCGCGGCGTCAAGTCGTTCGTAAATACGCAGGACGGTCCGCAGAACACGTAATCGCCCAGCTCGACGCCCTCGTAAACGGAAACATTGTTCTGGATCTTCACCCCGTTTCCGATCGTCACGTGATTTGAAACGTTGACGTTCTGTCCGAGGGAACATTTTTCTCCGATCCGGGCACCCGACTGGATATGACTGAAATGCCAGATCTTCGTCCCTTCCCCGATCTCCACGTCGTCATCGACGACGCTCGTGGGATGTACAAAATAATCGCTCACCGATCAAACCTCCCCGCAAAATCCATCGTCGAGCACTCCGTGAGCGGCAGTTTCACCGGCCTGTGCTCCGCCGCCGAAAGGTAGATCGCCAGCACCAGCTCCAGCGCCCGCTTGCCCGCCTCGCCGTCCACCAGCGGCTCCCGGTGATTCTCGATAGCATCGATCACATCCGCGTAGAGCGGCGTGTGACCGAACCCGTAGACATTCGGCGGGTTGTCGGAAAAATGCTCCTTTACCTTCTCCGGATCGTCCAGACCGTCCTCAAACCGCCATTCCTCGATGATATTATCGCTGGTCCCCGCCGCCTTGGCGGTTCCTTTTTCTCCAAAAATGTACAGGGTCTCCTCGAGATTTTTCGGAAAAATGTTCGTGGTCCCCTCGATGATCCCGTAGGCGCCGTTAGCGAACTTCACCAGCGCCATGCCCAGATCCTCGGCCTCCAGGTAGTTATGCTGGATCCGGTCCGTGTAGGCCATGACCTCCTCCACCTCATCGCCCATCATCCACCGGAGCAGATCGATGTTGTGGATACACTGATTCATCAGGCAGCCTCCGTCCTGGGCCCAGGTCCCGCGCCAGGGTGCCTGATCGTAGTAGCTCTTTCCCCGGTTCCAGCGAACATGCGCCGCCCCGTGAGAAAGCTTCCCAAACCGGCCCTCCTCCAGTGCTTTCCGGATATACTGAACCGACTTGTTGAAGCGGTTCTGATGATTCGCGCACACGAGAACGCCGGCTTTGCGCCCGGCCTCGATGATAGCATCCGCATCGGCGATGGACAGTGCGATCGGCTTCTCGATGATGACGTTCACCCCGGCCGCGATGCAATCCAGCGCGATGGCCGCGTGCTTCCCGGACTCCGTGGCGATGGCAACCAGCTCCGGCTTCTCCTTCTCCAGAAGCTCCCGGTAATCCGTATACCGCCTCACTCCGTCCAACCCGAACTGCGAGGATTTTTCCTCCATCGCCTCCGGGATCACATCACACATTCCAACGAAATCCAGATGGTTGTTCTTCGCCGCTTCGATGTGATTCGGACTGATGCGTCCGCAGCCGATCAATGCATACTTCATCTAGTTTAACCTCCAATGCTATTTTGTTTCCATCACCCGCAGGAAATCCTCCGCCAGCTTCCGGTAGGTGTTATTTTTCAGCACCTCATCCTTCCCGCGCTGACCCATCTCCTTCCGCTCCTCCGCGGACATCGACGCCAGCTTCCGGACCGCCTTGACGATCTCGTCCGTATCCTCCGGCGGCACGATGATACCGCAGCCGCACTGCTCCACCGGCGTCGGCGGCGCGTTGATGGCAAAAATAACCGGCTTTCCGGCCATCATTCCGTCGTACATTTTGTTCATACACGCCCCAAAGCGGTACAGCGGCGAATCCACTGTCCCGATATAGGTACAGTCAAAACTCTCCACCAGCGTCGGGATGGCTTTTTTATTCACAGACGGCAAAAATGTGATGTTCTTCAGGCCACGCTTCTTCGCCGTTTTTTTCAGTTTTTTCTTCTCGACACCATCGCCGACAAGGACGAAGCGAATGGACTGCCCGGCTTCTCCATCCAGCTTCCCGGCGGCCTCGATCAACGTCATCAGGCAATTCGACAGCGCGTGCCCACCGAAATACCCGACGATAAAACTGCCGTCCGCCCGCAGCTTGCCCAGCCTCTTCTGATGCTTCTCCGGAAGCGGCGCCGGCGACTCCCACTCGTCCAGGACGATCCCGTTCGGAATGTGGAAAAATTTCCCCTCTGCCAATCCGTGCTCCCGCATATATGCCTCCGCGTGACCGAGCATCGAAACCACCGCGTCCGCGTGCTTGTAAGCGTAGTTCTCACCATACTGCATCATGATCACGAAAGGATGACGGGCACTCATCCCACCGATCTCCTTCAGCGTCGACGGCCACATATCGTGGATCTCGTGGATATGCTTTGTGCGGTACGACCGCCGAAGCTTCCGGTCCGTACAACGGCAGATCCTCTGCGCCACGATGGAATCGACCGGATAGGTCGACGACGAAATCACGACATCCGGCTGCAGCGTCTTCGCGATCCACCGCTTCCACCGACTGAGCTTTCGGCAGAACCGAAAAATCGAGAACGCTCTCCTGAAACCGTTTCCTTCATACTGCCCGGACTTCAGCCAGTAATAATCGATCCCGTCGATCCGCTGCCGCTGCATATCCTGGCTGACCGTCGGATTGATCTTTCGCAGATGCGAAAAATCCCCGGCGATCATCGACACGGAATGGCCCATTTTTACCCATTCGCGCGCCAGATAATACGGTCTGAACTCCATCCCCATATCCGGGGATCCGGCATAATGATCTATGTAAACAATATTCATCCGGAATTCCTCCCCGGTTGATTTTTTCTCTTCACACGTCGGCGCCGGTCACACGATCTGTAACCGCGACCAACAACTTCTTATTATAGCGCTTTTCGCCGGATAAGTCAACCTGTGATTGACGAAACACAGCGCGCCCGGACCCCATCGAGTAGGGGGATTCATCCCCCTACTCGTCCATGCGCTGTCATCTCGAAAGCAAAGCTTTCTCGATGACCGTTTGCTCAGCCATGCATGGAAAGCAAGCTTTCCTGCATGGCGTTCGCTATTCGCACATAAAAAGGGGCAGGCGTCAAATGATCACCTGCCTCAATACACTCCCATTACCTTTCTTCCCGAATCAACTCTCGCAACCGATGAATGAGGCATCCCAAACACTCCGCTTCTATAATTGACCAAAACCGGGTTAAAAAATGTACTTTTGGTCAATTATAACGCAAATTTTGCTTATAATCGACCATTTTTATCCCACGCCTCATATATGGCGTGGAACAGCGTGCTGAATCCACAAACTATAGCTTAAAACACCCCCTGATCATAGATCAGAGGGGACAAAACAGTAAACATGGTCAACTCGATAGTTTCTGAACGATAAGTGTGTTAAGACTCACATTGTCTTTATCTGCTTCTAATGCAAGTCGGTGATGAAGCGATTTGGGAAGACGAACAAGTATTCTTCCGCTAAAACTTCCGTAATCACGTGGTTCTGGAATGGGAAGATCATGAGCAAGCTTTGTTTCAATATATCCCTCCATAGCCATCCGAAGGTTTTTATCCAATTCATCCATCGTGTATCCGGTACTCTGGCATCCATCTAACTCCAAGATCTGACCATAATAGTATTCGTCATCTTCATCCTTAATTTTATTCACGATTGTGTTATATGGCTTATTTAAATACTCCATCACACGTTCATCCATAATACTCTCCTTATCAGATATACAGTATAAACATATTTTTTCGTACAGTTATCGATCATTCATAAAGGACTGGAACGGTTTTCTCTGTCATCCCTTGTATGAACAATCTTTTAATTCAGATTACTTTTCTCCTATTCTTCTCAAGATATCCTCGACATAGACTCTTTTCAGAGGAGAATCCAGTTTAATTGTGATGAGGTCACCGGTCTCAATATTCAAGTATTGTCCGTGATCGCCCTTTATTCTGTCGCGTACATATCCGTATGCTTTCAAAACTTTTTCAGCTTCGGTTTGGCGTATGCCGTTCGGCTGCTGTTTCATCTTCATGATGATTTTATCTACTTGTCAAGGCTTTTGCAAATTAGTTGAAACTTTTCAACAGGAGCGTCAATATTCAAAATCCAAAATACTTTTTTCTCAATGGAATATTTGCCAAAATGCTCATATATCGCTTAATATTTAGTCTTCCCGGATTGAATGTCACTTTACGACTGGTAAGATCCCAATTGTGTTTTAAAAAACGTATCGCTTTTCCTTCCTCCCAGTTTTCATCTGATAATTCCTTAAGCAGAGATACAGCTGCACGGTATTTTTTACGGTGAGAATTGCTTATAAAATCGTAGAACATTTTCTGAAATGGAATTATTCTCTTATACTTTTCATCAATTTCGTATAGAAGCGAAAAAAAATCCCTCATAAAGCTGTCAGAGTCCTGCCCCTTTTCCGGTTTCATTGTTTTAGCGATGGTTTTATGACGTTCAGCCAATCCTTTTATCCATAAATCTGTTTCTTCAGAAATGATTACTTCATCTGTTCCATCCCACCAATAAAGGCGATCGGCATCGGATACATAATACTTCGGTTTGTTTCTCAATTCATCCGGAGTATCGTAGAATACAAAATAGTCATCTTCTATTAAAAAATCTGATGTTCTCATTCCACGAACAGGTTTCTGCCATTCTATTTCACGCAGATTTTGGAGTTTATCATCTGCATATAATTTCATTTCTTCGTCGTGATATACACAATCTCGATGTTCAATCCACCGGATCCAAAAGTCTTCTTTTGTTATTTCTGTGGTTAGATAAACAATAGTTCTTGCAGGCAGAATTAATGACCACTCTGCGATCTCTTTTATCTTTGGATCATTTATTAGTTTTCGCGAATCTCTATCCTTGCACACCAATGAATACAGTTTATCCACACGGGCTTTATCTTTACCGTCGGAAGTATATTCCGTAATGCATTTTTTGCATGCAAGAACATCAGCAGGATAACTCCCGGGCACCACCTGATCCTCGGTAAGAGACTCCGTTCCTTTCTCAATATAACAAATATCAGTAAAATCTGTCCCTCCAGCGTAAGCCAATAAGCTGTGAGGAATCAAGTCCATTACCGAATCGGGCGGATAGTCTTCCTCGACCCTATACAGGGCAATTGCTTCCATTCATTCCCACAAATTCCTATACTTTTCCATGGAAAAGTTGGTTCCAAGCAAATGGTTAAACCACCTGACAAACGGGTATGAATCTATCAGTTCTCCGTTCAAGAGTGTATATCCCATATCGTCATCATATAATTCGTAGAGAATATAGGCCGCAAGTATAACATAATCAAACTCGAAACTTCCAATCTTGTTTGTCCATAATCGGCATTCCTCAGCATCGTAGCCGGCGGATTCCCAGTTATTATCTTCAAAATAATTGTAATAAAAGCTCACACTCCCTCCGGGCACGATCTCCACAGGCTTTAGTAATGGAAGCTTGTGGCCGTACATGCTTACCGTTTCGATATCCATCATCCCACCGTAATTCAGAATTTTAATCATCTGCTCAGTAAATGTTTCGAAATCCTGTTCCGGTATGTTCATAGAACCGGTATATCTTGCAAATGTACCCATATGTCCTCCTTACCTATACTCCAAATAATCTTTTTCTCTGTGTTTTGTTTCCCATCAATGAAACATATGCCGCTATACATATTC
Source organism: Eubacterium sp. (assembly GCA_017540125.1). Taxonomy (GTDB): domain Bacteria; phylum Bacillota; class Clostridia; order Lachnospirales; family Lachnospiraceae; genus Eubacterium_F. The sequence goes on along the minus strand of JAFYBS010000144.1, from coordinate 7,615 downwards.
TAAAAAAACTATTTCTGGTTCTTCGAAGAACCCAATATATAGCTTGTTTCCTTGTGAGCTCCGGAAAAAGTTCAACGCCCTCGTTGAGCTGTTCCCATAAAACCAGCAGAATCTTCCGGTAATCCGACGCGTCTATATCCTCTAAGAATTCATCTACAAATGCCTTATCTACATACCTGCAATCCCAACAATCTGACATTTCATACAAGATATCTCCAAGCAGCTGCTCCGCATCGAGTTGAGATGGAATTGTTATATTTGTAAACATATTTTTCCATAAATCTATATTCCGAGTCATTTCATCGGAAAGTTGCAAGTTCTGACCGTCCCACCATTCGAGCATTTCATCGTCCGTATCTCTCTGTATAGCTTCACGAAGTTTAAAAGATAGGTGATCATCATCAAGAATTATACTATATTTTTCATCTTCATGAATTATATCATCATAGCAGTTCTGACCTATCCGATCCCATACCTGCCAAAAATCTTCCCCTCTGGCTGTTGAATATATTTTTGCAACCACCTGTGAATAAAAATGGGTTGATATTTCTGCTATTTCTCCATAATCATCGCTCGCCTCGCTCAGTTTTAACCGTGTTTCCAAATCACTCGAGAGCAATTCTGAGAGCCATTCTTCAAAACTCGTTTCATCCGGATGCTTTAAAAACAACCTGTATAAATACTCCCTTTTGTCCTTATTTTTTGCATTCTGCATTTCTGCTCGACACATCCCACCGACTTCATCCGTGAGTTCGATATTCTCCTCTAATAAACAAATAACCATAATTATCTGCTCTATTGATTTAGCGTTACATAATCGATAAGCCTCAAAGATGTCTATATCATCATACTCATTGCTCTCATGAAAGAAACTATATAGTTTCCAAACATCCGGTCTGTAGTGCAGATGAATCGTTTCACCGAGTAGATCATCTATTATGGCAATACATACTTTGATTTGTTCCGGCTTACCCTCGTGGGTGAAAAAGCACGGGGTCGAACTATATGCCTCCTGTAGAACCATGATTGCACTCACTACTATGGCATATTCAGAATACCCACGATCCGGCGCAATGAGTTCACCTGTTATGGTATTAAATGTAGCCACTTCTCTTTCCATTTTTTCGAATATGGAGTAATTGAATGACACGATACCGTTTTCATCCGGAGTGGCCGGGACAAGGACGGTAATCTCATGGTTGCCCACTTGCATACGATGAGTCTTTCGTATGCCCCCTCGGTCAAGAATTCTCAACACTCTTCGGTTGAATTCATCCCGCTTTTCGTCCGGAATCGTTACTTCACCTGCCATTCTGTATGTGTTTTCAAGCATAGTTTTTCCTTTCATTTGTATAACGTATAGCCGTATAGCATAAATAATAATTCGTATTTACGATATTATACAGCATAAAAAATGGCATGTCAAGAAAAACAGGGCAAAAAATCGAAACTATTTTTTTAATGCTTCTAAATAGCCCATCAATCTTTCTTTTTTTCTCAAATCGAGACACTCGAATTCTGTTAATAGTCTATACTTCTCTGAGCCTTCTTTGATGATAATATAATCCCGTTCATTATCTTGTGTTTTGTTCTCATTGTCACATAGCAGGTCATTCGGTGTTATACCAAGCGTATTACATATCACGGAAATCTTGTCTGCCGCAGGATTTGTTTTTTTTCGTTTCCAATCGCTTATTGTGCTTTGCGAAATCCCGGTTTTTCGCGCAAAATCGATCTGTAACATTTCGGCTGCATCCATGTATCTAAATATTTTTTCACTAATAGTCATAGTTTTTTTCATTCCTTTTTGAAAAATTCGGGCTATTCATCATCCCCCTATACCTCGATATACCCCAGCACTTTTTTATCCAGTTTGGCGGCTCGCACCAGAATCCTTCCGATATCCGCCACACGGCTCTCGCCGATCCGGATCCCGAGCACGATCCCGCTCACGGACTGCAGCGCGTCGATGGTCTCCGGATCCTCCAGCAGATCACGGCCCGCCACGAACTCCCGCTCGCTCTTTTTGTTCCAGGCGGAAGCCAGCTCCGCCACCGAAACACCGTCCGCGCTCCCCAGTAGCATCACTCGATTCTTATCCCCGATCATCACGTCGAGGTTCGCGTTCAGCACATCCGGCGACGCGGCGGAATCATCCCCGAGCAGCTCCAGATCAAACGTATCCTCCAGCTGCCTCCGGCTCACCAGACTGCCTCTGCGGATCATGAAAAATAAAACGACACACACTCCGATGAGGATTCCCAATACACACCCCGCGATCCCATACACGAGGACCGTCTTCATGCTGAGACCGGAACCCGTATCCGTCGACGGCGGAATCGGTGCCGGGAAGACCGTAGCGGCGTTGTTGGCATTTGCGATGGCCGCCATCGTGTTGGTCAGGTAGTTGGATAAACTCAGCTGGAAATCCGCGATATACTGCATATATCCTTCACCGTGCTCGCAGGAAATCCCCAGGATTTCGATCCCGCTTTTTGCCGCGCAGGATTCAAAATGCTCCTTCAGCACCTCCGCTGCCTGCTTCACGTCGTAATCCGCTGTCCCGACGATAGTTACTCCGGACTCGCCCTCCCGGTCATCCGACCGGATGAGATCATTTTTATACTTCGCGAGAATCTCGTTCCCACCAAAAAGCGCGTCACTGTCGGCGCTCTGGATCCAGCCGTATATCGTACTGTAGTGATTTCCGGACTGCGGATCGAATCGGAGCGTGAGATACTCCCAGCTCATCTCGTCGGCTTTCTCGTTCATGAGCGGGTGTTCCCGGTACATTTTTCCCAGACGCATCCACTCCTGGCGCATCTTCAGCGCCGCCTCCTGGGAGACTTTGTCGTAGGTGCTGCTGAGCTCCAGGTTCTGCTCGTACTGCGCCTGAGCATCCTCCACCTGCGACGCGTCCGTCTGTGTTCCGGAGGACCGCCCTCTCAGGTAGCCGACCGCCACGCCCAGCCCCGCGCACAGCAGCGCCACCACCAGAATCAGCAGCCACCGTTTCCGCAGCGCGCGGAACAAATCACCGATTGTCAGTTGCATTCCTACTTCTCTTGAGTTCATGGTTATTGTTATCCTTTCATTTCGTTTTTATAAAAATGATTACATAAACAATGCTTGCCCGTCAATCTCATTCTGAACAATATGATGGTTCTCATTATGCGCCAAACCGTTTGCAGATATCAGGGTAAGCCTTACGGCTTTTTTTGTTCCACTCTCCCGGCGGAAGACCTCACACTTATGCAGAAGCTCTTTTTCATATCTTTTGTCTATAACAAACTCCTCGTCCGAATACTTCATCTCACATACATTGATAACATTATCCTTTCGATCTATGATAAGGTCTATCTGCACACACTTGTCCGCCTTCTTACTCCTCCATGCATACTCCATAGTGCTTACACCGGAGATTCCCAAAGCGGTTTTGATCCTGTCTATATGATTCAAAACCAAAATCTCAAAAGCATTTCCACGCCATGCGTAATAAGCGGGCGTCCCCATAAAATCCTCCCAGGAAGAGATACGCTTTTTATTTGCAACCTTTATATTCAAAAGAATAAACGGATCTATGATCTGATAAACGCAACCGTTTTTTTCCTGTGTATAGTCCTTATACTTTCTTATAAACCGGCACTGCTCCAATTCACGCAGCATTTTGGTAAGACTGCTTCCTCCCACCACATTAGTCGAATTGATAAGCTCCTGCCTCGTCATGCCGATGTTCTTTTTTGAAAGAGCGTCTATCAGCGCGGTATATCTTTCGGAATGCTTAAAAAGCGTACGAAACAGAATACTGTATTCATCTTTGAGCGGCGCGTTTTCATCAAATAAAAGCTTATCGATGTTTTGCGCAACCGACCACCTGGCATCAAACATATTCAGATAAAAGGGAATGCCTCCAAATGCCATATAATAATCGATAACCTCTGATTTTGTGATACCCGGCAAGCTGTGTTTCAGCATCTCCTCGCATTCCGACAGAGAAAAAGGCGACAGCATCATCCTCCTGGTAACACGGTTGTAGAGCCCGCCGGTATCCAAAAGAATGTTGTCAATAATCCATGATGTCGCAGAGCCGCACACAATGAGAACAATGTCACTTTTTGCCGACGCGTAGCTGTTCCAAAAATGATCCAGAGCCATCCTGAAATCAGACCTCGCCGTATCCATCCATGGAAGCTCATCCAGAAAAATCACACGCCTTTTTCCTACGGGATTCCTCGCGACAGTATCCGTCTCAAGAAGCTCTTTTAGCCTCCCAAATGCCTCCAGCCAGTCCTGTGGTACTCGCTTTTCTTCGGAACCGTATTCCATCAGATGAGTATGAAAAACCTTCAGCTGTTCTTTGGTCTTGGTATTCGGGACCCCGGTTGCATAAAAAGAAAATCTGTCCTTGAAAAATTCTCGGATCAGATATGTCTTTCCTACCCGACGTCTTCCGTAAACCACCAGAAACTCCGGCCTTTCCGATCTCAGGATATCATCAAGTAGCTGTCTTTCACTCTCTCTTCCTACTATATTCATCCAAACGCTCCGCTTCTATAATTAACCAAAACCGTGATATATAATGCACTTTTGGTTAATTATACCGCATTTTTTGTTTATAATCAACCATTTTTTGTTATTTTGGCCGCCCGGCGTCCGGGAATCCTCCCGATTTTGTCTTTCATTTTATTGCCACAACACTCTTCACGGGGTCTGACCCCATATTCTCTTCCTTGTTTCTCAAATAGAATCCTTAGAATGTCAATAACAAACGATTATTCATTCAATGCTTCCGTAACGAGCATCAGCGCCTCCTTGCTTAAATCCCAATAACGCATCGCGTAATAAAGTTTGCCAACAAAGCCGGTTGATACATTAAACTTTACTGGCTTGCTTCGATCTGATGACTCCTTCACGCACGAAAGTAACAGAAATGCCGCAATCAATTCGTTAACATACGGATACTTTCTGGAGAGTTGAGCAGATCGAATCGAAAATGGTTTGAACTTCAATATCCAATATGCCTGAAGAGCTATCGCCCTGTTCTCGTTTACTTCCGTATCGTTATGAAAGATCATAAAGTAGTCCTTCCTTTTGTCAATACGGACTATGGATTCAAGCAATGCATTGTAGTTACAACTTAACTCATTGTACTCCAAATCGGACACCTGACCTATGTAGATCTTGACACTCTCCAAGAGTTCCCCTGCCGCTGAATAGAGTTCATCTTTGTCAAGCCCTTCATAACAATAGATCTTCTCACCGTCTTTGCGCGTTCTTTCAATAATCGCCATTGTATGTACCTACTTCCGTTATTGCATCAACCAAATCATGGTTTTCTTTGACGAGTTTCTCAGCTCCCTTTCGAACAAATTCATACACCGACTCGCCGTCCTTACGAAGCGGATGATTGATATTATATGATCCATTAAACCCGTTGTTCTCGTCATACAGCTTATCAAAAACCTCCCTCGTCAACCCAATTTCCTCAATTGCCGACATTTCAATCTCCTTTCCTCCAAACCTCAAGTATATAACAACTCTCATTTGATGCAGAATCTTGCCAGTTCGGTCGGTGCATTGGAAAGTTATGTCTTCGACATAACTGCACCTCCCTCGTATCATCCCTCATGATCTCGACATCTGCCATAAGAAATCATCTCCTCTCATTATACGACAAAAGGCCACCTTCCGCAAGAACTTTTGCGAAATTGGCCGCGTAAATTTAATGTAGAGTTTTATGGGATAGAGTCTCCCTTTGAGATGCGGTCAAAATCTGACTGCTCTCATACTATACTATTTCTTTCCGAAACGCAATTTTATCGGTAGTCCGGCGTCCGCTTCGCGACCGCCGGCCTCTCATGTTCACGCTTTGGCACTGGCAAGTGGAATGGGTATTCCTTGTTCTGCCTAAGCGTGATCTTATCTGTGAGCCGTCAGTTTGTAAACCCCGCAGCCGCTTCGCGGTGCGCGTAGCGCAGGGTTGACAAACTGACGGTCACAGATACATTATAGCCACGCAGAACAAGGGCTACTGTGCGCAGCAGCGCCTGATCATACGAGAGCAGAGGCGCAGCCTCTGGCTTCCTTTGTTTCACCGCAGCCGCCTCCGAAAACCTACATCATCCCCATCCGGGCGATCTCTTTCGTCAACGTAAAATTGCTCATCTCAAACAACACCAACACGTCATCCGGATGATACATATTCATCACGGCTGTCATCGGTCTCGTCTCATACCGGGGATCGAGCATCACGATCTCCGAATAATCATCCAGGATCAGCGGGATAAAGCTGTTCGCGAACGAATCCTTGAAGACGAGAAGCCTCTTCTCCTCTTTTACATTCGGATTCGTGATGGTGACCGCCGGATAATTTCCGCCGAAGTACAACGCGTACTGGTCCTTCTCCTTCACCTTGCTCTCATCGTAGAAGGGCATCTCCTTTTCGCCGGCCTTCACCGTGATATTCTCCGGGATCGTCGGGATCTCGATGGTATCCGGCACGGCGCCGTTGTCCAGTGCCCGGGAAAACATCGTTCCGTAGAACCCGTCCGAAACCTTCCGGTACTGAAAATCCTCCCGACTCTTCACCGGACGCCCCATCGCTTCCTCGTACACGCGATACGCTTCGTAAGCGCCCCGATCCGTCCAGTGATGATCCGTCCGGAAGTAGAGGTAGCCGTCGGCTGCCGACGGGGCATCAGCCTCTGTCGAAGTGTTTGTGTCGCCGGTCGCCGAATCATCATCCCCTGCCGAACCGGTCGTTCCTGATCCTTCAGCAGTCGCCCCTCCGGACCGAGCCGCCTTCAGCGTCTCCCTCATATCGATGAAATCCTCACCGAACATGGATTTCGCCGCCTCAAAATACCTCGTATCATCATAAATCTTTGCGTAGCTCGGCAGATCGTCACTCAGAACGGACGCCGGTGACGGGATCAGCATCACCTTGAGATTTTGAAACGTCGGACGTTCCGCGGTCGCCCCCGTCGCATCATCCGCAGCGGCATCGGCTCCCCCCGCATCCGCAGAAGCATCCCCCGCAGCGGCAACATCTCCCTCCGCATCTGCGGAGCCAGCCTCCTTTGCCCGAAACGCATCCGCAAACTGCCGGATCGACGCGATATTAGCGTTATACTGAGAGAACGGCATATCCTTCTCCAGTTTTTTATCGAAATAATAGTGGTCTTTCCCCAGATACACATCCCCTACATCATGGAACCCCATGATCTTCCGGATATTCGTGGACATCCCGGTGAAGAAATCACGGAACGGGAACTGATCCGTCACCGCCTTGTCAAACTGCTCCCCGAAATCACCGGTCTTATAGGAATCCCAGGTCAGCGCCGGCATCTTCTGCAGGTACCGGTTCTCATTCCGGGAGTACTCCGTCTCCGGCTTGACCACGATCGTAACACCGACACCCGTGAAAAAGAGCATCAGCACGATGACATATACCTTATGGAATAAACTCTTCTTCTTCACTCTTAACTCCTTTAACCTGTTTTCCACTTTGTCCCAGCTCTGTTTTCCACCCCGGCCCGCTCAAAACAGTGGACCAAACTGCAGAAATCACCCTTCAACTCCACTCTTCCAGCGGGGCCAACGCAAGGCAAACCCT
>JAFYBS010000143.1 GCA_017540125.1 Eubacterium sp. | reverse complement strand
ATTTTTTATCTAACTTACCCTACGTCACCGGTTGACTTTTTCAGACCTTCCGATACCAGATGGCTGCCGCACATCAGCAGGATCATGACGACTGCTGCCGGAATCAGCTTGTAGGGATAGAGCAGTGCGTTGTTAAAGCCGTCCGAGAGCAGTGTTCCGAGAGAGCAGGTACCGGCCGGCATACCCAGGCCGATGAAGCTGAGGAACGCCTCCAGGAAGACCGCCTCGGGGATGCTGATCATGATCTGTGTCACGAGTTTCCCGATGATATTTGGCATGATGTCCTTCGTGATGATGTGAAAATGTCCGGCGCCGAGCGTGCGCGCGGCCTGGATATATTCCATCTGTTTGACGCGCATTACCTGCGATCTTGCGATCAGACTCATCTCGATCCAGCCTGTCAGCATGAGCGCCAGGATGATCGCGCCCATCCCGGGCTCCAGAACCAGCATCAGCAGCGTTACCACCACCAGCGTCGGGATGGAACCGATGATATCGATCACGCGCTGCATGATGATGTCCGTGGTTCCGCCGAAGTAGCCGGATATGATGCCGTAGTTCATCCCTATGAAAAGGTCGATCAGCGTGGCTACCGCCGCGATGATCAGAGATACCCGAAGTCCCATGAAGCACCGCGAGAACATATCGCGTCCCAGAGTGTCGGTCCCGAACCAGTGCGCTCCGGAGGGGGAGAGATTGGTGGCATCCAGATGCTGCGCGTTGAAGTCCGGTCCGATTATCGGTATCAAAATCGCACTCAGCACCAATAGGGCCAGAATCACCAGGCCGAGGATGTTCAGCTTACCGGAGAAAAACCGTTTGGCAAAATCGTGTTTGCCGCCGGATACGGCCTCTGCCTGTTCCCACCGGGTAGGATCCTGGGGGCGGAAGGCAAACTCTTCCGGAGTAGGTACATAGGTTGTTGTATTTTCGTTCATTCTTTCACCCCCCCTTACGCCTTTTGTTTGCCGGTCAACCGTACACGCGGGTCGATCACACAGTACAACAGATCCACGATCAGCATGACCACGATGTATATCAGTGAATAGATAAAACACAGTCCGATCACCACATTGTAGTCATTGCTTTCAATCGCATTCGTCAGAAGCTGGCCGATGCCGGGGATGGAAAACATCTGCTCGATCACGAGTGACCCGGTCAAAAGTCCTACCAGCAATGTTCCCATGGTCGTGATGACGGGGATTAGGGAATTCCTTACGACATAGCGAAAAATGATCGTTCGTCGTCTCAGTCCCTGACAGCGGGCGAGGAGCACATAATCCGACTTCATAATCTCGTCGGACTCGGCTCTTGCAAACCGCGCCACGACCGCCATGACCGGAAACGCCAGTGCTACCGCCGGCATAATGGAGGTCAACACCGGTTCTCGGAAGTCATACAAAAGCGGCAGCCATTCGAAATTATATCCGATCAGAAAGCTCAACCCGATAGCAATCAGGTAGGAGGGCGCCGCAATTCCCAGTATCGTGAAGATGTGATAGATCGCATTCATCCATTTTTTCTTGAAAAAGGATGTGAGAAATCCGATGAGGAGTCCCCCGATCGTACCCAGCAGCATCGCGGACAGTCCGATCGCCATCGTCACCGGAAACCGGGTTTTGATCAATGTTGTGATCGGCGTATCCTGGGAGAGGGAATAGCTCACGCCCAGATCCCCCTTGAAGATGTTTACCACATAGCTGAAAAAGCGCTCATATACAGGCTTGTCCAGGCCGTATTTTTCATCGAGAACCTGGATCTGTTCCGGACTCAGCTTCGCGTCGTTGAAGGGCGATCCCGGCATAAGTTCCAGCAATAAAAACAGGATAAAAAGGATCACAAAAATCGTCACGATCGATATGGCGATTCGTTTCAATAAATATCGTACCATCAGCCCCTCCTTCCCAGACTTCCGATCAGGTAACCGCAACCGGTGGGAGTCAGATTAAATCCGGCATATGCTCTGTCGATCAGAAAACAGTTCTGAGAACTGTATACCGTGATCAGTCCTGCATCTTTCATAATCAGATCCTCGGCCTGATGCAGGAGTTTATTTCGTTTGTCCGGATCGGCACACATCTCCGCCGATCCGCTCGTCTCGACCATTTTGTCAAAATCCAGATTGGAGTAACCGGTCGTACCGCGGACACCGGTTATAAAATTGTTGAAAAAGGCAGTCGGATCCGCATAGTCCGCCGTCCACCCCTGAAAGATCATATCATAGGCGGAGGTGTTCAGGGCGGTCAGCCATTCCTTCACCGGAAGGGATTTCATCTTGATCGTCAGACCGGGGAGAGCCTCTTCCCACTCCTGTTTAAAGACCTCACAGATTGTCTGCATCGTGTTGGAATAGCTGAGAGTCAGCTCCACATTTTTCTTGCCCAACTCTTTGCAACCCTGTTCCCATTCTTTTTTGGCTTCATTCAGATCGTAGCCGGCCTCCTTGTCATACCGGTGTTCATCTCCGGAGAAATCCTTGCCGTTCGTTTCATAATAGTAATCCTTCGGGCTTACCCGGTTCCACGCGTAGGCACCGGCCTTGATGACATCTTTTACGATGGAATCCCGGTCAATACAGTGGGACAGCGCCCGCCGGATATGCACATTGTTCACATCCGACTTTGGCAAGTTTCCGAACTGAATAAACATGATATTGGCATTGGATATCTCTTTCAGATCCTTGTTTCCGGCCAGCTTGCTCATGACATCTCCGGATACCAGCGAAACATCAAACTGTCCGGTATTGTAGCACATCACGGCCTGCTCCGTATTGCCCACCACCTGAACGTTGATGCCTTCCGGAATCCCATCCTCCGGATCAACGTATTTTTCATTTTTTGAAAAATGAATCTGCGTCGCCAGCGGTTCATAGCGATCCATCCGATAGGCTCCGCAGTAGAGCATCTTGTCCGGTTCTGTGGCATATTCGCCTTTGCAGGAATTAAAAAACTTTTCATTGCAGGGTGAGAAAACAGGTCCTGCCAAAAGTGAGATGAAGTAGGGACACGGCACCTCCAGCTCAAACACTACCGTTCTGTCGTCCGGTGCCGAAACGCCCAGCTTATCCGGATGCATCTTGCCGGCATTGATCTGTTCCGCATTTTTAATACGGCAGCAATCGGTGATCAGATAGACCGCGTTGCTTCCGGTCTCCGAGTCCGCCAGACGCTGCATGGCAAATACAAAATCGTTTGCCGTCAGCGGTCTTCCGTCACTCCAGACGAGATCCTTTTTCAAGTGGAAGGTATAGGTCAGTCCATCCTTTGACATCTCGTAACTCTCTGCCAGTAGGGGAACTGTCTTGCCGTCCTTGTCAAAGGTGTACAGCGTCGCCATACAGAGTGAGATCAGCCGGTCGCAGGTCACCTCCGAGGCCAGCTGTGGGTCCAGTGTAGCCGGTGACGCGCTGATCGACAGGTTCATGTCACTCCCGTTAGTGATTTCTCCTCCGCAGCCCGTGACAGACAGAAGCATTACGAAACAGAGGAATAGTGTTATTATTCTTTTCACTCTTCTGCCCTCCCTTCTTTGGCTTCTTCTGCCCTCCAATCTTCGAACTCGTTGTCTGTACACCAGACCTGATGGGTATCGGTCACGGTTTGCCAGGCTCCGATCGTGTAGTCAATACCCGATTCCTCGTACCGGTAGGGATTTTTGTTTTCCGACTGTATCACCGGGTTCAGGCGCGGTATCGACGCCAGCAGGCTCTTCGTGTAGGGATGGACAGGATCGGCGAAGATCTCCTCCGACTCGCCGACCTCCAGCAGATGTCCCAGATGCAGGACACCGATCCGGTCGGACAGAAAGCGTACCATCGACAGATCGTGCGAGATAAAAAGGAACGCAGTTCCGGTTTCCTGACGGATATCCCCCAGCATGTTTACCACCTGGGCCTGCACCGAGGCATCGAGAGCCGCGATGCACTCATCCGCGATGATCAGCTCCGGCTCCGCTACCAGCGCCCTGGCAATCCCGATGCGCTGTCTTTGTCCTCCGGAAAAATTCCCCGGATAACGGTCGATGTACGCCGGCGGGATGCCGACCCGCTCCATGATACGCGTGATCTTCTGCTGGCGTTCTTCCTTGGATTTGCACAGTTTCAATACATCCAGGGCTTCCCCGATGATCTCGCCGACCTTTTTCTTCGGGTTGAGCGAGGACATGGGATCCTGAAAAATCATCTGGATCCTCGGATCGAT
>JAFYBS010000142.1 GCA_017540125.1 Eubacterium sp. | reverse complement strand
GAAAATACTTGGTATAAGTGACGGCCGTACTGGTCACCATCCGGTTGCCGCTCATGGTTGAGTAGGCAATGGAGCCCAGCGGCACGATGACCAGGATCTTCAGAAACCGGAAATACACCGTATAGATCAGGAAAAAGCCGCAGACCAATATCACCAGCGACAGCACCACCGTGAGGATCAGCATGAGAATCGACTCACAGAAGCCCAGGCTTCCGATGACCTCTGCACCCTGCCTCGTCATCTTCAGGTGGACGCCCTCTCCGGTACTGAGCATCCCGACGAGATTCCCGACTGAGGTAAAGATTGCCTTCATGATCGAGATATTGTTTGCGACAAAAAACTCGGCAATCCCGAGCCGGACGAGGAGCGCCAGAATCTTCTCCAGCCGCATCTCCTCCTTGACATCAATGGACTCCGAACAGAAGCCTATCACGAAAAATATCACGACCAGCGAGGAGCCGACACCGACAAAGATCGGGTTGATGCTCTCGATGATCTCCCACGGTCCGCCTCCCTTGAAGTTTTCCGGCGAGTCGGTCAAAAGACCGAACACGATGTCCACCATCGAGTTCCACGCCTCAAATACCATGATGAGGAGATCGAGGATCACCCCACCGAAGCTGAAAAGTCCCATGTACCCACCCCCTTAGAAACCGAGGAAGGTGAGAACAGTGGCGATACCGGCCATGATGACTCCGGCGACGATCCCCTTCAGCGCCGAGTTCATCGTCGCAGTATCGGATGCCTGGTAGGCCTGAGCGAACTCCATGACATTCTTTGCCAGGATGATAAGACCGACCGCACCGATCACGGCGAGTAGCAATGTCTTCAGGTTCTCAAGCGGCTTGGTCACTGCCGAGGTATCGGCGGCCAGTGCTACGGTCGGCATCAAAAATGACAGCATACACAGACCTGCCAGGACAGAAACGAAGCTTTTGAACCGTTCCGACCGGCATCTCATCTTCCGACAAAATATCTTAATCCTACTGATAAATGTATCTATCTTCATATATTTATTCCTCCTTTATTATCAAGCGGTTCTTTCCTGCTTCGGGTCATATTTCACACGAAAGCCCGCCATCTTGAACACACTGTTCTCCGGATAAGCATAGCTGAGGATGTATTCCTCCGGAAGCTTTGCCTTAACCGCCTTGAAGATTTCCTGTCGTTGCAGCTCGGAGAACGGATAGTTGTCCAGTCGCTCCTGCAGGGTTTCGCTTTTCTCCGGTTGGGAAATGGAACCTCCTCCGCCCCCTGCCGCTCCGGATGTGCTCTTGATGAAGGCATTTTTCTTCTTCTCCGGGAACTCGTACTGCTTTTCCTTCCGCTCCATGATCAGTCCGCTAAGCCCGGCCGGTACATCGTCTTCATCCACCTCGGCCGGTGTGAACTTAAGCTCGCCTTCGGTATCCTCCTCGTCTCGGATTCGATCTACCTCCTGGCGCAGTCCCTGTTCCTTCACGGTCTCCATGAGGCCCAGATCGTCCAGTATCATCAGCTCGTCATAGGTAACCGTCGTGATTTCCACAGAATCTCCGGCCTGCTGCAACTTCTCATAGTAACCGATACTCTTCTCACCGAGGAACTCAAAGGGCTGTCCGATGTACCGGTTCTTCTTTTTCTTCAGAACGAACGGCTCGCCATTGCCATCCGCACTCTCGGCAAACCTCGGGTGCTTCGGCGTGTTGTATTTTTCATCGATGACCGGCGGCTGGCCTGCCACCTTGATAAGGCATTTGTTCCGATCAAGGCGGCTCACCTCATCCGGTGTCATCAAATCTCGTCCGAGCACATCATAGTTTCTCGAGCTCGATCCCTGTCGTCCTCTGCTCTCCCCAGTGGATCGCTTCTCGATGGTAGCTTTTCCGAGAAGCTTCGACATATATTCATGTGTAGACTGCTCGTTGCCTCCGAGATAAATGGTCGTGTCACAGTTACCGGTGATCGTCTCCCAGGTATCCTTGAACATCGCCTTGATCTGGGCAAGATTCTGCAGGATGATAATGGACGAGATCGAACGGCTACGCATCGTGGAAATCAGCGAACAAAAATCGTCCGGCAGGGCGACATTCGCAAACTCATCCATAAGGAAGGTCACATGGATTGGAAGCTCGCCGCCATACATCGAATCCGCTACCCGGTACAGTCGCTGAAATGCCTGTGTGTAAAGCATCCCGACGATGAAATTATAGGTCTTGTCTGAATCCGGAATCAGGCAGAACAGTGCAGTCTTTGTCTGCTCATCGCCGTTGACACCGCATCCCATCTCCTCGAAATGCATATCATCGTGATCAAGCAGTCTCAGGACACTCTCGTTCTCAAGTCTTGCCAGACGGGCATTCGTAGATATGATGATGGATCTTACCGTATCGCCGGCACCGCCCATCACCTTCTGATATGCCACATAAGCCGGATGGTTCACACCGTCCTTCGAGGTCTGAGCCAGTCTGTACATCCGCCTGTCAAGGTCGGAGGGTTCATCCTTTTTCACGCTTGCTTCACCGAGAAGCATCATCACCGATCGCATGTTGCGCAGCTTCGGCGGCATTTCCTTCCATACATAAATGAAAATCGCGCTGAGTAACATCTTCTCAGAATTCTCCCAGAAGGGATCATTTTTATTCGCATCCTTCGGTGTCGTGTTGGCAATGATGTTGCCGACCACCATGTCGATATCGTTCTGTGTGCGGATGTAATCAAAGAGGTTGTATCCGTCGGAGGTGTCCATATCCATAAGGTTGAGGACACGCACCCGGTAGCCGTGTCGCCGTAACAGTTCTCCCTCGGAACGTAGGATCTCTCCCTTCGGATCCGTAATAATAAATGAGGTGTTCAGCTGCAATATGTTCGGCTTGGCAAATCCAAAGGTCTTCCTCGCACCGGAACCGCCGATAAGCAGAATATTATTGTTCAGCTTCGTCTTGCGGTTCTCGATATCCATGCGGACATTCTGACTGAGGATCCGGTTCTCCCCCTTCGCTCCTGCTTTCGTGTCGCCCTTCAAGGTCTTGTTCAGCATCTTGACAGTGCCGAACTGCGCCGTGCCGTATTCCTTTCCGGGCATCAGGTTATGCTGGCTGGTGTAGTAGATCAACATCAGCAAAGAAAAAACCACCCAAGCAATCACAACAGCCTTGATGGTGGTCTCATCATAATAATCTCTCAGAGGATAGGAAAGCACGGTTTCCATATTCTCCATAAACTCCTTGAACTCGATTCCCTGATGCCAGGCGGCATTGATGAAATATCCGATGATGCCGGACAGGATAAATCCGAATATCAAAAACGGAATCGATATCTTTTTCTTTCGGGTCTCCATATCCTCACCTCGCCTTCCGGTCCAGCGTAGGTGTCTGGATGACCTTTTCGTATTTCTTACGAACGGATTTGTCCACAGATGAATAATGGTTACGGAACAGTTCCTGACCACGGATAGTTCCTACCTTGTTGTTGCCCTTGTCAAACAGATCATAGGACTTGTTTTTATCCAAATAGGTCAGAATCGTCTTGCCGTCATGGATCTCCATTGCATCGTGCTTGTCCACCCAGATGTATCTCGCTTCCTCTCCCCAGGTGCCGGGGATTCTTGTCATGATAGCCTCGAGGGTTTCGGACTCCACCATCTTCTTCGCAATGGTGATATCCATCAGCTGGGTGTCTTTTTCTGCTGCCACGCGGCGCATACGCTGGGATAGCTCCGTCAGGCGCTTGATCTTTTTCTCATAGTCCTCCGGTTCCATCAGTGTACTAAACCGACCGCTCTCATCCGGCATAGTGATGACACCGATCTTTGACAGCTTCTCCAGTGCCTGTTTCGCCGACTCATCCGGTATCTCCAGTTCCTTCTTCATCTCATCCACGCTGGTGTTCTTTTTCTTCATCGCGTAGTCCCCGACCTTCGTCAGGAGATTCTCGATTCCGACACCAGCGTGGCTTTTTGGGTCCGACTTGGATTCCTCCTTGACGAAATCACCGAACGCATTCAGCGTCTTGTCATCGGTTTCATCCAGGAACTTATCCATGGTGCTCAACCGGATCCGCTCCGGATGACTCATTTTCTTCGTGAGCCGATCCATACGAGGCACCGCCTCATTATGAAAAAGGATCTCGCGCCTCGTGGAGTTTTTATTTAGCTTTGGAACCAACGAGTAGAGAACGCCGTATTTCTTGCATAGCTTCTCCATCTCCTTCAGATCCTCCTCATCGAACTGCGCCACATGGAGATCGCCGCCCCGCATCAGGAGCTTCCGGAGCGAGGTCTTGCCCTTATTCTTCTCATAATCCAGCAGATTGACAATAAAGCTGATTGCCTTCTGCACCGCATGGATGGAGGCGCTCCCCAGCTTCATCACCAGTTCCACGCCCTCATACTCAACGCGGATGATCTGCACTACATCTCCCATTTCTGACATATCACACCTCCATCAGTATCTGCCCTTTATCCGCCAACACAACATCGATGATGTTCTTCATCTCCTCTGCCGGCAGGTCGCTCTCGATGAGATCCTTGATTTCGGTTTTGGAAAAATGAAGGCGCACGGCACGCAGGATCTGCTGAAGCTGAGAGGGATTCAGTTTGCCGTCGATCAGCTGGTTGATCAATGACTTGGCCGGTGTTTCCTTCTGAAAAAGTCTGGCAGCCCGCTTGATGAATCCGTTGTTACGATCCGGCTTCTGTACCTCAACATAGATCGGGTGCAGGGTGCCGTCCGGCATGAGGATCATACGGGTGATACCAGTGATGCCAGCAGGGATTTTCGGCTCGGGACGATATGCCGGTATGGACTCCTGACGAACCTCCGGTGTTGGCTCAGGCTTTCGTGCATTCAGTGACTCAAGCACTTTTTCGCGAACGATAGACGGAGCGGGTTCCGGTGTGCGTACCGGTTCAGGCTCAGACTGTGGTTCCGGTTTTGATTCCGGCTCAGGCACAACAATCGGATTTTCCTTTGGCTCCTCTTTTACCGACTCAACAACTGGCATCACCATCGGTTTCTGCTCACGCACCTTGACCATTTCTTTCATCAGATCCAGCATCCTATCATCCCGGATACGCATCTCCTCCAACATGGACTGCATAAACTGATTGTTGTTTTCCACCATCTCAAATACGAGATTGTTTGCTTCCGGTTCCGGTGATGGGGCAGGCTCAACGGGTGTTTCCACTTTTGGTGTTTCAACAGTCGGTGTTGTTACCGGAGCATCATCGACCGGTGGTTTCTCTTCAACCTCCGGCTCCGGCGCAACAATCTTCTCTTCCACAGATTCCGGTTCCTCATTAACCGTCCCTGCCTTTTCCGGCTCTGCCTTGGTCGCATCCTCTTTTACCGGCTCCTTTTTCTCCACCGTTTCATTTTTCTTCTCACCTTTAATCAGCTTCCCCCTGGCGAACTCGGCGAGATCCTTCTTGTAATCCTCCAAGCCTTTCGCCATGTGATGCGCCGTGTAATTGCGGGTGATCATATCGAGGATCACATCCTGTGGCACACCGGTCTCGAAGGCACGGAGTGCTTCCTCGATCTGCTCCGGCTTCAGTCTCTTGAATCGCTCATAGATTTCCTTTCCGAGTCCGTTATGAATAGCACCGGAAATCTGTTTTCTGGTCTCAAGCTTCAGCGAGGTAGCCATATAACTCTCGAGCTGTTCCTTGCCAAATCCCGCCTCGATATCCTCGGTGGCCAGTTTCATCGTCTCCCCGTCCGCGCCGCTATCGCGACACCAGGAGAGCAACTGCTGCTTCATTAATGCATTCCCTTCCATTTGCAACCTCCTATCAAAAAAGGACGACCTATCGCGGCCGTCCCGGTTTCCGTTCCTGATTTTGTTTTTGTTCCTGTTCTCTGGTCTTCTCCGGAGCTTCGATTTCCCTCTCGGCATCAACCTCGGCGAGAAGCTCCTTCGCGGTCTTAATCTCTTTCGCAACTTTTCCGTATTCATCCTTCAACCTCATTCCTTCTGACAGATACCATTCCTGCAGCGAGACAACCTCACTCGATGAGTACCCCTGAGCGTGCAGACTCTCCGCGAGCGACTCATACTCTCTGTGCTCGTCAAGGAAAAACTCATCACCATCCCGAAAGGACCGCTCAGCCGGTTCCAGCTCGCCCATTCGCTCCACGATATCCATAAGCGGCTTCAGCTTTGCTTTCTTCCGATACAACTGACTCTTCTCACGGTTTAGTTCTTTTTTTCTCTCTTCGAGACTGTCCATCACTTTCGTGAAGTCCTCTCTTGTCTGTATCCCGTGATCCGACAGAAAAAGGTACTGATCCTGATGCTTGTAAAACTGCCGGACCAGATTCCGGTCTGTCCACACCTGGGAGTAAGGACGCTTTCTGAGTCGACCCGACCGGTACAGCTTCCGGAAATATTTCCGCTGAAGTCCGGACAGCTTCGCCCGCTTCAGATAATACGGTACCCTTATCCGCACAACATGCGCCGCTCCTTGTCGGTACATCGAATCCATCGTCTCCATCCGGATTCTCCTTTGGATCGCCTCCTCCGAATACTGCTCACCGAGTGAACGGCATCTCCGAAAGCGACTCATCCCGGGCGGACGCACAGACAAATATTTACCGGTCTTGAACTCGTATCCTTTTTCTATGAGTATCTGATAAAAACGCTCCGATGTTGTGGCTTGCAATATGGCGCTGTCAAAATCCCGACGGATCAGATCCGACCAGATATTTTCCTGTGCCCTGCCGTCCCGCCATTCCTTATAGGGTTCACCGGACTCTCTGTCCTCCTCGTCGATGACGATCGTGGACAGACCGTACTCCTCGCAGAGGCGGTTTGTGACAGGCTGCATATACCGCGCCCAGTCACCCTTTTTATAACGGTACTTCAATCCGGTTATACGACTGACACTGTTGAATATGATATGCCCGTGGACATGCTCCGTGTTGTCATGTACCGCATACACTGCCTCGTACTCATCCTGCAGGTACTCCTTCACGAACCGTCCGAGAAACTCAAACGCTTTTTCCGCCGTGATCTCACCCTCCTCGAAGGAAATGATGATGTGGTAGGCCTGCCTCTTGTCTGTCTTGGAAAAAAGCTCCTTCGTCTCGCGCATCTGCTCGTAGGCAAATGCCGGCTGACATCCGACGCCGGATACATACCGGCCGCCTCCTGTTTTTTCCGGAGCAGCGATATAGTTGATCGCCGTCTTCAGATGTTTCCCGGTCCAGCGTTTTCCCTCACCGATATGAAGGATCTTTGTTATCGCCAATCTCCTTCACCCGACCTTTCAGCAGTTCGTTCAGCTTGCGCATGTAGGCAATCAGCCGCTGCTTGTCCTGCTCCTTGTAGAGCATGGAATTGTTGTTGTAGACGATCTCGTTGATGTTGACACCAATCCGGTTGACCTCATTGATGAGGCGGTCAAGCATTGCCCGGATCTCCGGGAAGTCCTTCGGCTGCTCCGTGATCATCAGCCGGATAAACTCCGACTCTGTCATTCCGGCTGCCGCCACCTTCCGCTTCAGCTCCTCGTCCTGTTCCTTGGTCAGGCGATATGCCTTCCTGAGTTCCATCGCCATATCACATCACCAGCCCTTTCTCCGGCACATAGCGGTGTCCGCTTTCCGATACCATCTGCACGGGATCCGTGAAGGGGATCTCGCCAACGATATCGTGAAACTCCTCTTCCCTTTCTTTATCCGTTGCCGGTCCCGGATCATCGAACTGTGGCATGTCATAAATCGGAACCATCCTTAGGTCATCCCAGGTTTTCTCTGCCAGCTCCCTCATCCGGTCCGAGATCTTCCTCCCATACACCGTCTGATCAAAAAGCTTGTTCAAAATCCGCTCCTGCTTTTTCAGTTCCTTCAGCTGATCATCGTACCGACAGTAATTCACAAAGCTCGATGATTCCATCCGCTGCATTTTGCATGCACGAATGTCACGGTAGTTCCACTCGCATGCCTGATCGATCAGATCATCCATCTGCACGCCGATCATGTCACCGTTCTTCTCCAGACAATACAGACCGCCGTACTGGTCAATCAGAAGTGTCACCTCGTGGCGTTCCATCTGATCGAAAATCAACTTCGCCTGTTTTTCCTTGAGCAGGGGTGACGAGGCGGACTGTCTGTTCCAATCCATAAACGCCCCCACATCCTCAAGGACAATCATTTCTTCGTTCATAGGTTGTGTCCTCCTTCGCTCAACTTCTGCTATACCGTTGGTTTCCTTCTTGGTAGAGATAGAAATATATGTGGTCACTTGCCAGATACGCCTTTTGTTCGACAAAAGACCCT
>JAFYBS010000141.1 GCA_017540125.1 Eubacterium sp. | reverse complement strand
TCTCCACATCGATATCTTCATCATCGATCTCCTTGATATCGTTTTTCAACGTCTTATTTGTAACGGTTGTACTCTCATTGCGCGCCAGAGAACGCAGCAATAGACGAACTTTCCTGCTGTCGCGTTTAATACCATCGACACGGTTCACATCATCGTCGATCACAGCATTCAGATATTCACTCGGAAGCAGCGAAATATCTTTCTCTTCCGTATCCAGATTTCCCGGCCAACCGCCACGCACCGTCAGCCTGGCAAGGGTACGCAGGTCAACATCACCGGTAATAACCGGCGACAGCTTTCCGGTACAAAGCTCCTGCAGACTGACTTTTCCGCTGGAGTCTCCGGACTCATAGAGAGACATTGGCCGCATGCGCAGTTTTCCGATCCTCCCTGCCCCGCTGTGAAGAATGCCTTTTCGCTTGGGCGTAGCTGAACCGGTCAATATAAACTGTCCTTTCCTGCCGCGTTGATCCACTGTATAGCGTACCGCATCCCAGAGAGAGGGAACCTCCTGCCATTCGTCAATTAGACGCGGCGTTTCGCCTTCCAGGACCAAAGCCGGAGACATCTCCGCAAGTTCTCGGTTCTGAAAATTGTTTGCAGGATCACCGATCAGAATCTCACTTTGGCAATGGTATGAAGAGGTCCATGTCTTGCCGCACCACTTTGGCCCTTCTATGCAAACAGCTCCGATTGCAGTCAAATAGCGCTCTACCGTATCATCTATCAACCGGTGAATATATTTTCCTTGGTCTATGATCTTTTTCATCCTCATTACGTATAATCCAATCATCGGTGAAGTTGATTGGATTTTCCTTTCTCCTGGGTATTCTTTCTCTTGTACAGAAAGAGTATCACATTCCGACAGATTATGCAAATCCATTCCGATTGATTTTATATTTTCATTCCGATTGTTTTTTAAACTAAAGTCCGGTTTGAGCATCTCTCTCTCCTCTATCGGGTCATCTTTGGATTCTGAAACTTATACAACCAATGCTTTTTTTGAGAAGTTGTGAACTATGAGAATTCAGAGGAAAACTTATGAATTTTTCATTAAACAGCGGACAAATCAAACCATTTTACCCCCCACAAAGAAGTAGGAGGTTTTTTTAGAAGCAACAGAAAGGAGACTATTTCTTGCTTCCCTTAGCGCAAAAGTTTGAAAAACTTTTATAAAAATGAATCCGAACCCGCATAACACAGCTTTTTTTCGACCGCATAAGGATAGTTAGAAGGGTATTTTTCTCAGCTACTGCTAAAGAACCTAAAAAGGAAACGTACAGATGAACAATAACATTACAAAACCGAAAACATCATATATGCGCGCAGACACGGAGATCACAGGCTTCATGCCGTATCCATGCTTTCTGCCGGCATGTAGCCTCAGCCCGACCGCTAAGGAGATCTATGTCCTACTCCTGCACCGTGCGAAATCGAGATCACCGGCGGACAGTTTACCGAACCTCTGATGCTCGATTACGGCGAGAAGTGGTCCGACGACAACGGCATCGACAAGCAGATCGAGCGCTATGTAAAGCTCGGGACCTGTTTCAAGGCCGATACGCTGGAAGAGCTGGCCGAAAAGATGGAGGTCCCGGTGGAGACCTTCAAGGCAACGGTGGCCCGCTACAACGAACTGTACGAAAAGGGCGATGATGAAGATTACGGCAAGCGCAGCGAACTGCTGACCAGCATTACAAAGCCTCCGTTCTACGCCCTCAAGTGGGGACCGGCCCTTCTGAACGTGCACGGCGGCATGATCACGGATACCGAAATGCATATCCTGGATGAAGATAATAAACCGATCCCGGGTCTTTATGCCATCGGCAATACGGCCGGCGGCCTGTACGGTGTGGATTATCCCCTGCTCTGGAAC
>JAFYBS010000140.1 GCA_017540125.1 Eubacterium sp. | reverse complement strand
GGACGCTTTCGGAGGATCTGATGGAAAAACTGAAGTCGGTAGACGGACTGGAGGATATCTCCAACGGACTGGAGGATTCCGGTGATGAGTTCCGGATCACGATCGACAAGGCCAAAGCCATGAGTTATTCTCTGACCGTTGCCCAGGTTTATCAGGAGGTCAGAAAACGTGTGGCGGATGCTACTGCCGTATCGAAAATCTCGACGGATACCAACGACTATGAGGTGTTCGTGAAGGTTTCCGGTGATGAGGAACTGACGAGAAAACTCGTTCAGGAGATGAAACTGGAGTACAAGGATCCACAGACACAGAAAACAAAACATGTGAAGCTGTCGAAGATTGCTTCCTTCGAGACGGTTCCCTCTCCCGACGCGATCCGTCATCTGGGACAGTCGAGAGTAGTGACGGTGCAGGCATCGATCGAGGATGGCCGCATCGTCGATGAAGTGTCGGCGGATGTGGACAAGGTGGTGGATAATTTTGAACTTCCGGTGGGTTACACCCTGGAAATGGGCGGTGAGAGTGAAGCCACGCAGGAGGCGATGGAAAATGTGATCTTGATGATGGTTTTGGCCGTGATCCTCATGTATCTGATCATGGTTGCCCAGTTCCAGGGTCTGTTGTCGCCGTTCATCATTATGTTTACGATCCCGTTGGCATTTACCGGTGGATTCATCGGATTGTGGCTGTCGGGCAGTCAGGTCAGTGTCATCTCCATGATCGGATTTGTCATGTTGTCCGGTATCATCGTAAACAACGGAATTGTGCTGGTGGATTATACCAATCAGCTTCGAACGATAGGAAACGGTATGGAGAAGAGAGAGGCTATCGTAGAGGCAGGACGTACGCGTCTGCGGCCGATCCTCATGACGGCGATCACGACGGTTCTCGGTCTGATCCCCATGGTGATCGGACAGCAGATGGGATCGGATATGTCCCGCCCCATGGCGATCGTTGTTATCGGAGGTCTGGTCTACGGAACATTGCTGACTCTGTTTGTCGTACCGTGTATGTATGATATTTTCAGTCGTAAAAAAATGCGTTCTCAGGCGGAGATTGAAGCAATGGAGATGCAGATAAGCGATTCCGAACTGAAGCGTATTGAAATGGGAGGATTTCTGGAGGATGGAACAGGAGAAGGAAGTGACGGAGCTGTCGACGGAGACGACATCGAAGGAAGAGAATAGCGATCAGGCAGAAGAGAATTCCCGGTTGGCCGAGGAGCAGAAGCTTGAGGAATCCCGTCGTTCGGATGAAAAGCGGGCGACGAAAAACGGCAAGAGCATTCCCGGGTATATCCGTCGATACCGCAGGATCAATATCATCTGGCTGGTGGTCTGGTTTCTGATCGGATTGAACCTTTTTATCACCGGAATGATGATCTGGCACACCCGGGCTAACATCCTGACGGTGCTGGCCGTTTTGTCGGTGCTGCCGGGGGCCAAACGGATCGTGGCCCTGATCGCCCTCGGACGGAAAAAATCGGTAGAGGAATCCCGCTGTCATGAAGTGGAGACAGCAGTAGAGTCCTATGTTTATGCCGGTGATATCGATCTGCATGAGTACGAAATAGAGGAAGAGGAAGAAGCTGAAAAAGCGGAAGAAACAGAAGAAGCTGAGCCGGTTTCGAGGAAGCTTCCCATCGAGGAAACGGTGATCTTCACCGATTACATCTTCACCTCGACGGAAAAAGTGATGATGCTGGATTTCCTGGTAGTCACGGCCGGTGGTGTTTTTATCCTGCCTACAACGAATGCCAAGGTAAAAAATGATGTGGACTATATCAAAAAATATCTGGCTGCCGGCATACGGAAGAATTGCGATACGGTCGAGGTTGCCGTGGTAAAGGAGGATAAGGAGCTTCTGACGAAGCTGAAAGAGGATAACAGCGATCCCATGTCTGCGGAGGATCGCTATGAAGTGCTGGCTTATCTGAAGAGCTTGGCAGTGTAAAGATGCGCAGTTGACGGGCGTGTGCCGCTGAGAATGCGGCGGAATGGGGATTGGTATGCGTGAGATCCGGATAACCCGAAACGAGGCCGGACAGAGGTTGGATAAATTCCTTCACCGGTATCTGCCGGAGTCAACCAACGGGTTTCTGTATAAAATGCTGCGAAAAAAGAATATCAAGCTGAACGGAGGAAAGGCGGAGGGCCGGGAGATCCTGACGGAGGGGGACACGGTAATCCTGTATCTGTCGGATGAGACGGTGGCGAAGTTTCAGGGAAACCGGTCTTTCGTGACCACGGAAGAGATACCGCCGTTGCAGCCTTCGGAAATTTTGTACGAGGATGCGGATTATCTGATTTTCGTGAAGCCGGCGGGAGAACTGTCCCAGAAGGCCAAACCGGAGGATATCAGTATCAACGAAAGGATGCTGTCTTATCTTCGCCGGGCGAAAACAAAGGAACAACCGGATGGTGAGGATCCGGCATCGCAGGACAGCCACTCGGAGGCAGGAGAGTTCACACCCGGCATCTGCAACCGGTTGGACCGGAATACGGCCGGGATCATCCTTGCGGGGAAAACATTGCCGGGGACAAGATTGCTGTCCGAGCTGATTCGGGAACGAAGGATCCGGAAGTTTTATCATACAGTTGTAGAATCCGATTTTTCCGACTATTTTTCCGAAAGAAAACAAATTCGGGACTTGCACAGGGAAGACAGCTGTGGTACAATGAACATTGGTGCTGATACGGAAAATGACGGCTGGTTTTGCATCCACGGCTATCTGACCAAGGACGAAAAGATAAACCGGGTCACGGTTTTCGATGAGCCGGGAGAGGGACGGTCGGAGATCCATACCGCCTACCGGATACTCGGAGTGGACAGGGATCCGGTGGGGCAGGTTCGAACGAGACTGGACGTGGAGCTGATCACCGGAAAGACCCATCAGATCCGGGCGCATCTGGCATCGATCGGTCATCCTCTGGCAGGAGACCGAAAATACGGGAGTCACAGCCCGGGACCGTATGAGCTGACGGCTTATCGGGTTATTTTTCCGGAGGATGAGAGACTGCCGGAGGGGTTGAGAAATCAAAGTATTCAGTTGTGATAGTTTTCAGCCGTGAAGAGACGGAAGACTTTTAAAGAAAGCGGGGGTTAGAGTTATGAGCAAGGCACTGATGGTTTTTGCAGACGGGTTTGAAACGGTGGAGGCGCTGATGACGGTGGACATTCTTCGTCGCGGGGGAGTGGATGTCACGATGGCCTCGATCTACGACAGTACGGAGGTCACCAGTTCACAGGATGTCGTGATCAAAACAGATTCCATGCTGAAGAACGAAAATATCATGGAATACGATATCATCATCCTGCCGGGCGGTCAGCCGGGTACGACGAATCTCAGTCAGAGCAACGATGTGAAGCTGGCGGTGATGGCGATGAACGGTGTGAAAAAATGGGTGGCTGCGATTTGTGCGGCACCGACGGTGTTCGGACAGTACGGAATCCTGAACGGGAAAAAAGCCTGCTGCTATCCGGGGCTTGAGGAGAGTCTTACCGGAGCCGAGGTCACGTATGATGAGGTTACGATCGACGGAAACATCATCACCAGTCGCGGACTGGGAACGTCGCTGGAGTTTGCGCTTGCTATACTGGAGCAGCTGACGTCCACAGCGAAGGCGGGGATGATCCGTAAATCCGTGGTGGCGTGATGGGTGCCTGGAATTCACGCGGATTGCGCGGTTCCTTTCTCGAGGAGCTGCTCAACATGACGATAGAGAAATATCACACGCAGAAGCTGGCCCTGATACAGAAGGTTCCGACGCCGATCACACCCATGAAGATCGACAGGGAAACCCGTCATATCACACTGGCTTACTTCGATCAGAAAAGTACGGTTGATTATATCGGTGTGGTGCAGGGGGTACCGGTCTGTTTTGACGCTAAGGAGTGCCAGAAGGATTCCTTCCCCATGGCGAATATCCATGAGCATCAGTATCGCTTTATGGCGGATTTTGAGGAGCAGGAGGGCATCGCTTTCCTGATCATCTATTTCAAGGACCGGGACGTGTTTTATTATCTTCCCTTCGCGTCCCTGAAAACCTTTTGGGAACGGATGGAGGCCGGAGGTCCGAAGCATTTTAAACTCGGGGAACTTGATCCTGCTTATGAGATCTCTTCGTATTCGGGGACATTTGTTCATTTTCTGGAGCCGCTGCAGCGGGATCTTGCGAGTCGCTCCTGATTTTTCACACCTGTGACATGCGTGTTGGAGATACGCATCGGCGAGCTGCGAAACTGCGGCACGAAAGGATGGATATGAAAAAATATCGCATTTTGTTATCGATTATTCTTGTTCTGGGACTGGCAGCCGGAGCCACGGCTGTTCCGGTTTCGGCATTTACGACCGACCACACACCGGTGGAGGAGTTTGTCGGTGTTACGGTTTGTGATTACCACGAGGGCAGTGACCTTTTGATCATCGGTGACAGCCGTACGGTTCAGATGTATAACGCCGGGAAAATCGCTTCCTATGTTTCCAAATGGGGAGGGCATTACGGCTACGGCGGAGAAGAGGGGCAGATTGATACCGATGAACGGATCAAGGAAATGAAGCAGATGATCGACCGTATCGTTGAAACCTGCGGTCATGCTTATATTT
>JAFYBS010000139.1 GCA_017540125.1 Eubacterium sp. | reverse complement strand
GTGAAGTTCACGGCATAGGCCCCGTTCAGCAGCTTCCGGTATGCCAGCACGCTCCTGGCATAGAGTCCGGCACGCATATAGTTGTCAGCGCGGATTTTTCTCTTCTCATGGAGCGGAAGACTCACGATCTCATCGATCACACGGATCAGTTGACGGATCTCCGCCTCCTTATAATAATCGCAGGCGCACAGGATCGTGACCACCAGATCCTTCAGTTTGTTCTGGTTCGTGATCATCGTATCCAGCTTCGAGGCGAGTTCCTTCTGCCCGGCCTGCGTCCGAAGCCAGGTCACGAGTTCCTTGGTGAAAAACTCCTCCGTGATGGTATAGATGTTGTTTCCGATATAATAGCAGAGCTCCTCCAAACTGTATACCTTTGACCCGGTGTAGGGCATGGTATAGGGTTCCTCCGCCAGTTTTCCGCGACATCTTATGAACATGCGATCGTCTCCTCCCAAACCCGGTTGCTCCCGGGCATCGTATCACCGAAGCCTTTGTCCCGTATGGTAAAAATGGCTGTCTTCGCGTCCTGAAACCGCAACCGCAGCCCCAGACGACAGAGGCGCTCATTTTTCCCGATCACCGGAGCGATATCCAGGATGAAATCCTTCGTATCCCCCTCGAATACCGGCTTGACGTGGATCACCAGCTCCGTGTCACCGTCGGGGATCAGATCCACCTCGGTGTCCACCTCGAACCACGGCTCTCCCGCCTGCGCCAGCGTCAGCTCCTGCTCCCGGCCGTCCTCGTAAACGTCCATCACCAGTTTGGCGGGAACCATATCCGGTGCGAATACAACGAAGTCGTCGAGCCGCCTTTTGTCCCCGAACTCCTTGGCCGCGTAGACAGCTCCGCTGACATAGAGATTCCGTCCGCGAAACAGCCTCCGTCCCACGGCCAGCCGGGGGAACACATCGTCCGCCCATTCGCTCTCGAAGCCCTCGCCGGTCATGAAGATCGAGGAGATGAACTGTCCCCGGAGAGCGCTGTGAACGATATTCTCGAACACGGTCCCACGGGTGGGAAGCACTTCGGATTCCTCGTCATCCTCGGCCATCTCCACCTCAAACGCATCGGTGAAATCCCGCTCCGTCACCCCAACCAGAGAGGGGGTATTCGAACGGTCGATCTGCAGCTGTTCGTAGAGCAGCCGCTCCCCGTCGTAGTCGAACAGGCCCACATCGCCGGTCCAAAGCTCTTTTTTCTGATAGAGCACGTAGTACATATAACTGCGCTTGTGATCGATGATCCGCACCCGGTCGTTCTCCAGCCCGATGAGAGCCAGGGATTCGTAGAGCCGGTCCACAAAATCCTTGTCGATGGAAGGCACCGTGATCACCAGCATTTTGATCTTCTCGGCCGGGTATCGTCCGCGGGTCATGGCGAAGGTTTTCCGGAAAAAATAAGCCAACACGCGGGCTGCTTCCACTTCCTTCCCTTCGCTGTATACCGGTTTGCCGTCCCGCAGGGCCCCGAGAAATCCGGTGATCGTGTCCCTCTCCTCGAAGTGCACCGCCGTATCCAGCAGAGCATCGGGGTTATCCTCGGACTGACCGATGAGAACAGGCTCCATCAGTTCGCGGTCGTAAACCGCCAGCTGCGTCGTCTCATCACACAGGTCAAGTCCCACAAGCAGTGTTCTGTCGTCCGACATTTTTTCCTCCATGCCACATTTTCCGTGGCTTTCGCGTCTATTTTTATGCTTTTATAAGAGCTTAAACAGCACCTTCGCTACCTGCTTCTCCTCTTCAAACTTCCTGCCCAGACGCTGAACCTTGTCATCGTCCCCGTCTTTTTTCGCCTCCAGCATGGCGTTGACCTGCTCAAACAGGCTGTCGCCGCCGGCGTAGGTTTCCTTTTTCTTCAGCTCGAAGTTTTTGGATCGCTTGCCGGTCTCCTCCTCGTAGATGTAACCGGTGGTCACCTCTCCGGCAAAAAGCAGCAGGTTCACCGTGAAAATCCCGTCAAACACCCGGTTCATCGGATAGGATTCGTATTCACCGAAGCGATTTTTGCAGAACAGGAACACGTTTGCTTTCGTCGCGCTGAAATACTGTACGATGATCGGCGTACGGATTTCGTAGGGTACCGTCACCGTGCCTTTGAAGTCTTTCATAAACGGCAGGATGCAGCCGCCCGCTGCCAGATCGTCCAAACTCCGTTCGATGAACTCCTGCTCAACCTCCGGATAAACGCCCTTTCCGACCAGCTTTTTCAGCGCCGCCAGGACCATCACGTCCTCGTGCTCATAGCGCGCCTGTCGGTATATTTTTTCAAAAATGGAATCCGACAGATCGATCTTTCCGACGAGGTATTCGTAGGCCATCTCCGAGAGGTAGGCCTTCACCAGAACACGGTTGTCCCCGTCCTCATAGTACTTCAGGAACACATCCTCGGTGGCGGTGGTCTCCTTGCAGGAGAAGATCACCTGTCCCAGCAACCGCTCCCGCACGCTCTCGAAGAAATCGGGGTTGGTTTTGATATGGCCCTCGAAGCTCTCCATTTGAGCCGCTCCGGTACCGTCCACCGTCCTTCTGACCGCATGATGGAAAATCTCGATCAGCGTGTCCGTCTCTCCCATGTAGTACTGCAGGAGATAGTTCAGGATCACATGATCGTGGTGCTCCTTCCGGTACAGCATAAGCGCCCACTTCACCAGGCAGTCGTCGAACTCGTAGTCCGTCCGGCGGATCCGGTCGATCACCAGCTTCGCCATCTCGTCTTCCCCGCATCCGCTCCGGCCGAAGCGACGCAGCATGGAAAGCGCTTCATCGTAAGCGCCGCAACGCACGCAATCCGTTGCCACTTCGCCGATCCGTTTGCCCCGGATCGTGTCCGGACGAAGGTGGCGGATCAGGAACCGCATATAACCATCCCGATCTTCCTCAGGCACACGATCACGGATGTGGTCATACAGCCGCAGGAACACCTTGCCGTGGAACGAATCCCGCAGCTTGCCGCAGGCCAGCGCACGGAAGAGCACATCCATCTCGGCATCGCCGAGGCGCGGTCTTCTCTCTGCCTGTACTGCCAGATGAAACAGCAGGTTGTCCGACACATCCAGCGGGATCAGTACCAGCTCGTCGCCCTCCTCCGGCTCCGGAAGCTCCTCTCCCCTTGTAACAGCGCCGGCCCGGATCGCTGCCGCTACCCGGTCGGCTCCCGTCATGACCTTCGGCCGCTCGGGCTCCGGCTCGGGTTTCACCGGCTCTTCCTCCGGCTTTTTCTCTTTTTTCGGCTTTTCCTTCACACCGGCGTACTCCACCGGAACATCCGGGTAGCTGGCGTAGGCGAAACGGTCGCCGTCGAAAAACCGCTCCAGTTTATAATCAATGCTCTCGACAAACTGATTTCCGTCCTTATCCGAGAAGAACAGCCGGTAATCCGGCGTGTAGATGTCCAGCAGCGCTTTTCCGCGATCCAGCGGATAGGTGCGCTCCACCGTGGTCTGCAGATGCACGATGGTGACACTCTCGATCCCCGGCGTCTCGCAGATCAGCAAATGCCGGAACAGGATATGCGGCAAATGCTCGCGAAGGGACACCACATCCTCCGGCGTCAGCATCTCGTTGTAGAGATATCCCAGGTCCGTGGTGACTCTCTCCCGGCCGATCTGCTGCAGGACAAACTCGTGGATCTGTTCCTGATAGGTATCAAAAGCAGACTCGGCTTTGTCTTTATTTTTCACGATATTCGCGTAGAGAAATGCCTTTCTGGTGTCGTTCAGATGGTTTTCGTATTGGAAATAAGACAGGATCACCGGCGGCAGGGGGTCCTCCATCGCCGGATCCACCGTGTACATATAGTATTCAAAAAGGTCCGTCAGCCGCATCATCTCGTTGACGCCCCGCTCATACCAGGGAAAATACCTCCGGTCGCGCTTCTCGTAGCGGATCAGCAGCGTACAGATCGCCCGCAGGGTATCGCTGGACGGATAACGCTCGTAGATTCCGAAGAGAACCCTCATCAGCAGGGCACCCGTCCCCCGTCGCAGAGGATCCGTCTCCCGTGTGTAACCGAAGCCCTGGCCGCTGTCGATCGGCGGCAGCCCGCGTCCCTCGGCGAGAACCGTCACCACATCCGCCAGTTCCTTCGTGATCAGCTCCTGACGCAATCCGTAAAGCAGCGTCCGGAGATTCAGCGCGTCCAGCTCGTTCAACAGATCCGGACGTGACCGGAACCGTCGGATCAGCTCGGAGTACAGCACCGGTGAGTTTCCTCCTTTGGTCAGAAGCTCCCGGATCCTCTCCACGCACTTCGCGTCCGCGCCGTACTGTTCTCTGTCACAACGCACGCCCACCAGCAGCAGCGTCGTGCCCATATATCCGCTCTCCGCGTAGGTGCTCACGACGCGGGCCAGGCGCTCGAGATCCTCGTCCCGCCCGGAATACATGTATTTGATATACTCAATCAGGACATAATTGTCCACCGCCACGGATTCATCCCCAAGCTTGGGCCGCTCGAGATTCTCCGTATCCCGGTAAAACCCAAGTTTTCCGGCCTCGCTTCCCAGCAGATAGGCCATGTATCCCATCAGCGGCTTCTGATACCGCAGATCCAATTTCTCCAGAACCGAGCGATGCTTCTGCAGGAAGGACCGGAATTCGTCCTTCGTGACGCGTCCCTCCTCATAAGCCAGAAAACTGCGCACCAGCATCGCTTCCACTGCCTGCTTCGCCCTGCCGACTTTCCGTTCCTTCGTTCCCACCGGACTCATCACGTAGATTTCCACAACGTGTCTCTCATACGGGCTGGTAAAAATAATCCGACCGTAGTGATTTCCCGGTCTCACCCGTCCGGCGATGATCCGGAAATCCAGTCTTCCCCGCATATCGGCAAACTCATCGGTCCACAGGATCGTCCGGTCAACCTCGATGAAGTTCCCCACCACCTCCACACGGATGGCGATACTGCCCCAGCTGGTCAGATTCACCATGATCACGTCATCGATATCACTGCCGGAGAGCTCGTACTCGATCCGCTCTCCGTAGGGTGTCCCGGCATGCTCCGGCACAAACCGCACGGGTTCCTTTTTCTCGAAGGCAACCAGAAACTCCTCCATTCCGGAGAGTCCGGCATTTCCCTTCGACAGGCGGTCATAGATCAGCTGCCCCTCGGGATCCCGGTATAAAAATGTCTCGCGGAACACCGGGTCACGGAACAGCTGCAGCCCTTCCTTCGGTGATGTCGCCGCGATCTTCTCCAGGGTAAAGTAATCCCTTACCTGGTTTCCGGCTTCATCGGTCAGCACCGGTGCCACCACATGGATGTCGTAGGGTACCTGCGCCTCCCCGCAGTCCGTCACCAGGATCAGCTTGCCGCGGAGCTTCGTACCCGCGATCAGCTCACTGGCATCGATCTCGCACTCCAGCACATTTTTCTCGCCCTCAAACAAAGGCATGAAGGTGAGCTCCTGCGCCTCCACGAACCCAAAGCCCTTCAGCTTCGTCTCACGGGCGTTGCTCACCGTGATCGTGAGAGTCATTTTGGTTCCGCTGACGATGTCCGTCTTCAGATGGGACGGCTCGATGACCAGCTCCGGCGGCTCATATGTGAATTGTCCCTTCGCAAGGAAGAAGATTTTCTCTCTCATCTGTAACCTCTCGTGTCAATCCCCGGATTTTGCAGTGTGTGTTCAGTCACGGTAGATAATCTCGTGACGACCGGGGCCGTTGGATACCATTTTTACCGGAACCTCCAGCTCCTTCTCGATGAACTCGATGTACCGTCGGCAGTTTTCCGGCAGATCCCCGTATTTTGTGATACCGCGGATGTCACATCCCCATCCGGGCAATTTTTCATATACCGGCTTCGACTTTTTGAGAAGATTTGTCGTCGGAAAATCCTTCGTCACCTTTCCGTCGATCTCGTATCCCACGCAGACCGGCAACTCCTCCAGATATCCGAGCACGTCCAGCACCGTCAGAGCCACCTCTGTCGCGCCCTGCACCCGGCAACCGTACCGGCTCGCCACGGCATCGAACCAGCCCATCCGTCTCGGCCGTCCCGTGGTGGCACCGTACTCACCGCCGTCACCGCCACGACGTCTCAGCTCGTCCGCTACCGGCTCATCCAGTATCTCACTGACGAACTCTCCTGCTCCCACGGCCGAAGAGTAAGCCTTCACGACCGTCACGATCCGCCCGATCTCGTAGGGCGGCACCCCGGCGCCGATGGCTCCGTAGCCTGCCAGAGTCGAGGAGGATGTCACCATGGGGTAGATCCCGTGATCCGGATCCTTCAGGCTGCCCAGCTGCCCCTCCAGCAAAATCCTCTTTCCGTCCTGTCTTGCCTGATATAAAAATGTTCCCACATCGCAAACGTACGGGGAAATCTTCTCCCGGTAGTCCGCCATGGTCGCCATCAATTCATCCACGTTGAGGGCCGGCTTATGATAGAGGTGCTCCAGCATGATATTTTTCTTCAGGACCACCCCTTCCAGCTTCTCCCGGAGCGCCGCCTCATCGAAAAGCTCGCTCACCTGGATTCCGATTTTGGCGTATTTGTCCGAGTAGAACGGTGCAATCCCCGACTTCGTGGAGCCGAAGGACTTTCCGGCCAGCCGCTCCTCCTCGTATTCGTCAAACAGGATATGATAGGGCATCACGATCTGCGCCCGGTCCGATACCAGGATCTTCGGCTTCGGGACTCCCTTCCCCACGATGTCGTCCAGTTCGCGGATCAGATCCGGGATGTTCAGAGCGACTCCGTTTCCGATGATGCTCGTCGTATGACCGTAGAAAACGCCCGACGGCAATATGTGCAGAGCGAACTTTCCGTAATCGTTCACAATCGTATGGCCGGCGTTGGACCCGCCCTGAAAACGAACGATGATGTCGGATTCCTCTCCCAGCATATCCGTGATCTTACCTTTGCCTTCATCTCCCCAGTTGGCACCTACTACCGCGGTGATCGTTGATTTCACAGTGTTATCCTCCCTGTCACTTTCTTTCAAACGTTACGGTATCCACCGTAAACACAAAACAGCAATTTCTTATTATAAATGTTTTTGCGGGTATTGTCAAGAAATCGTGGCATCAAATCGCGGTGTCAATCCCCAGTTTTTCGGCACAGAGAGCGTATCCTTTTTCCGGCCAGTCTTCGTGGGACTGAATGGTCAGGATCGGTTCGGTCTCATGGATCGCGTTGTAGAACCACAGGGCCGCCTCCTCATAGTCTCCTTTGTCATAAAAATAGTGCCCAAGTTCACAACACATTTCCGAAGAGCCATCCGCCAGTAAATCCTTCATCGACATTTTCAGGAGTACATGGGCATCATCTCTCAGCCTGGCCGCATGGCAGACCACACAGGCCGCTTCGCGGATTTCGTCCAAACTGCGCAAAGGATCCGTGGCAGATTGTGTAAATACCGGCTCGGCCTCCAGAAAATCGTCATCCGTGCCCGAGATAAATAGTTCCATAGCATACATATGGTGAAGATGTTTGGATAGTCTGAGTCCTTTTTCGTATTGCTTCAGAAAAATCCGGAAGTCTCTTCCGCTGTGAACATCTTCCGGTTTGTGAGTGATCACGATGTCCGAATCGAAGACCAGCGGGTCCAATCTCATCTGCTCATGCACCGGCTCAATC
Source organism: Eubacterium sp. (assembly GCA_017540125.1). GTDB lineage: Bacteria > Bacillota > Clostridia > Lachnospirales > Lachnospiraceae > Eubacterium_F. The sequence continues at coordinate 2,648 of JAFYBS010000139.1, read as the reverse complement.
CAGGTGAAGGATCGGAGTCTTTTGAAGAGTTTCGGCCGTAACTCCTCATCGTAGTTGTATGCCGTGCCGTTATCCAGCTGATTTCCGTAAATAAATTGGACGATTTCGATGTCAGTAATTAAGTTATGTTTTAGTATCTCGAATTTGGCCTTATTTTCCGCGTCTAATACCTCATCGGCATCGGCGGAGTAGATGTAGTCTTTGGTCGCTTTGGAGAAGGCAAAGTTCCTCGCGGCGGAGAAGTCGTCCACCCAGGTGAAGTCGTATACTTTGTCGGTGTAACGGCGGGCCACCTCCTTCGTTCCGTCTGTGGAGCCGGTGTCCACGATGATGATTTCATCCATCAGGTCGCGGATGCTGTCAAGGCATCGGGAGAGGACGCGCTCCTCGTTTTTCACTATCATGCATAGGCTGAACTCGACTGCCATGTTGTTGTCTCCTTTCGTTTTTGCTTGTATGTTATGTAATTAGTTACCGGCTCGGAGCGCGGTCGTTGCACAGCTTTTTGTTCGCAAGTTGATGCTTCGCATCACTTGACTTCACAAAAAGCTGTGCAACTGCCGCTCCTCGATGAGCTTTTCTTCATGATGACATACGGCCATCAAAAACGGATTGCACCTGAATCAACCACTGATGGCAGTCGAGGAGGGGCCACACTATCATCGCCAGTCGACAATGGATAATTGTATCGACCGCATTCCGTTCCATTCATTGATTTGAGGCTGGTAGGCCAGCGACAGTCTCACTTCCGAGCCACCACGCTGCATCTTCTTCAGTTCCTCCGCGCCGTACGTTTCGCTGATGTAGTCGTCAAACTCATCGGCCCGGGAGAAGGCTACCGCATCCACCTGCGTTCCTTCCTTTCCTACGACGACGAGCTTCACGTGCTGCTTTTCTTTTCCCATATAGAGAACACGCAAAACCTTCAGATCTTTCTCCGCAAAGATCGGTCTCGGATTCGCCACTCCGAAGGGCGCCATCTGATCCAGTGTGTTGATAAATCCTTCGGTCAGATAGGATATTGGTACCGGTACATCGATCATCAGTTTTTCCACAAAGTCTTCCGGATTCAATCCGCTCTCCCGGTTCAAACGACTTCGGAGCTCCTCCAGATTTTCTTTCGGGATCGTCAGACCGGCTGCCATCGCGTGACCGCCGAAAGCGACCGTCAAATCTTTGCATTCCATCAGCCGGTTGAACATGTGATAGGGGGCGATCGAGCGCCCGGATCCCTTCAATCTGAGTTCCCCCTGATCGCCGGGAGTTCCGTCAGTAAACACGATTACAGGATGATTAAATCTTTCTTTTATTTTTCCGGCTATCAACCCGACCAGGCTCTCATGCACTCCTTCGAGATACAGAATCAGCACATCCTCCATCCTGCCCCGATCGGCTTCAGGGTACTGTTCCTGTACCAGCTCTATCCCCCGCGCCGTGCCTTTGTCCGTCAGTTCTTTTCTTTCCTGATTGACGGCAAAGAGTTTTCGTGCCAGGACGAGAGCTTCCTCTTCCTCCTCCGCAAGCAACAGCGAAAACGCTTCTTCCACGGAGGCAATCCGGCCGGTAGCGTTCAGGGTAGGTCCCAGACGAAACGCGATGTCACTGGCACGGATCTGTTTTTCCTCCAGCTCCAGCACACGCAGCAGTGCACGCAGGCCCGGAGATCCGGTTGCCGACAGGGCTTTCAGTCCGTAGCTGACCAGAATCCGGTTTTCATCGACCAGCTCCATCACATCGGCGACCGTCGCGATGGCCGTCAGAACGAGATATTCCCCGTTCAGGAGGTCGGCGCGGTCGGATCGGACGAGTTGATCATATTGATTGGTGTCCCCGTTTTCAACTCGCGCATACAGCGCGCTGATCAATTTATAAGCCACTCCGGCACCACACAGCCCCGAAAAAGGATAGGTTTCTCCCTCCTGCTTCGGGTCCACGATCACATCTGCCGGTGGCAGCTCTTCCTGTGGCTCATGATGATCGGTAACGATCACCGTCAGCCCTTTTTCCTTCGCGTATCGTACCGCGTCGACAGCGGCAATTCCGTTGTCGCAGGTGATGAGTACCGTGCATCCTTCGGCGACGGCATCGTCTACGATCCTCCGGTTCAATCCGTAGCCTTCCGAAACCCGGTCCGGGGTCAGGATCATCGTCTGAAATCCGATCTGCTCCAGCCCCCGCTTCAGGAGCACTCCCGAGCAGATCCCGTCACAGTCGTAATCGGATGCGATGGCAATCCGGGTTGCCGGATTCAGCGAAAGCAGCAGCTCCACCGCCTCCGGAACCCCCTTCATCCGCATCGGATCATACAGATCCGCCGGCGTAGCATACAGAAATTTCCGGATCTTGTCCTCGGTCTTCACGCCGCGGTTGCAGAGACAACGCACGATCACCGGCGATAACCCGAGCTCTTCCCCGACCTCCCGGAACGACCGGCCGTCCGAGAGAGTCTCCTGCCGGAGGATCCATTCTTTTTCAGTACAATTACTCATATCATCTCCCGCACCGTTACTAGTGCTGCTGACATTAAATACCTGGACCATTTACGCAGGATGTTTTCTCCATCCTGCAAGGCGCCTGAACGCGTCGATGCGGTGGCATCGGCAAGTGAAGGCAACGAAGCAGGTGGAAAAACAGACAAGTAATATGGT
>JAFYBS010000138.1 GCA_017540125.1 Eubacterium sp. | reverse complement strand
CGAGTCTGACGAGGGCGGACCTGAGGGATCGACAGGTGCATCGAGTCGACCGGCGTTCGTGCGTCTGACGGTCATGTCTGGCAACAAGACCGGGCACTACAAATCCCACTACTAAACCACCCTGCAAGAATGGCATAAAAAAAGGAACTGGAGAAAAAACCCATAAACACTTGACACAATCATAATGGTGTTTGTTCTTTACTTATTGATGAAAATGCGATACAATGAAAGTGTTTCCGGCTGAAGGTGTTTGATTCATAAAGGAGGACAGGATTATGGCAGACAGGGCGCGAGCATTTATAATAGTAGGAACTGTTCATTCTGAATGAAATAGAAGGGGATTCTGAATGCAGACAAATAATCCGGAAAAATTGCTCAAATTGAAGAAGGGTGACCTGGTGAACGCCACCTTTTCTGACATAGAGGGTAATGTTATCGAAGCGAATGGCCGCTTGGAGCAGATTAGCAAGGTCTCTATTGCTTTGATTGATGCGGATACGGGGCAGGTCAGGGAATATGAATTATGGCGGATGCTCTCCCTTGTGTGTATGGAGCGGGATATCTCGTTCCTGCGTGAGGGGGATATTATGTCTGATTTGGAACGGGTTGCGTATTCTCTCGATTCACGCCTTCCTCGCGACGGACAAGGCAAGAAAAGAAGAAAACACGACAAACACCACGATAGTGTTGGATGAGGAGGAAATCTGAAATGGAGTATTCATACAAAACAGAAGGCACCTGTTCGTCAAAGATTGATTTTGATATCAACGACAGTGTTATTACGAATGTCCGGTTTACCGGAGGTTGCAACGGCAATCTTCAGGCTGTATCTCGTTTGGTGGAGGGAAAAACGGCGGATGAGATTGAGTCGTTACTTGGAGGGATCAATTGTAACGGCAGGGGGACGTCCTGCGGTGATCAGCTTGCCAGAGCGGTCAGAGAAGCAGCAGGCAGATGAATAAAGATAGTAAAGCAGTTGTATTTCTCGGTGCGCTTTTATGTTGTTTCCTGTGGGGAAGCGCGTTCCCGGGAATCAAACTCGGATATGAGTTCTGGAACATAGAGGCGGGCGAGATCGGAAAGATCATATGCTTCGCCGGAGTGAGGTTCTTCCTGGCGGGCATCCTTGTTATTGTGTTTGGCAGTATGATCAAACGGAAGCTGCTCATACCGAAGAAGGCGGATATTCCCCAAATACTGATCCTCAGCTTTTTCCAGACAATCGGGCAGTATGTATTTTTCTACGTGGGACTTGCTCATACATCCGGCGTGAATGCGTCGGTGATCAACTCGCTGACCTCATTTTTCGCGATTCTGGTTGCCGGTTTGGTATTCCGGATGGAACGACTGAACAAAAGAAAGATCATCGGCTGTGTACTTGGATTTGCCGGCGTGCTGATCGTAAATCTGACCGGAGAAGGGTTTTCTGTAAATCTTCTCGGAGATGGTCTGATGGTTTTGACCTGTATATTCTACGGGTTTTCCTCCTCACTGATCAAGATATACTCGGAAAAGCACGATACGGTTTTGCTCAGCGGGTATCAGTTCATGGTAGGAGGTTTGGTTTTGACACTGGTCGGCCTTCCGTGGGGGATCCGGGAAGGCACGGAAAGTGTAACGGTACAGCCGGCAGGTATAGGTATCCTTATCTATCTGGCGTTGGTATCAAGTGTGGCGTATACGGTCTGGGGGCTGCTCCTGAAGAATAACGATGTGTCCAGGATATCGATCTTCGGTTTCATGACACCGGTTATGGGAGTGATCCTGTCAGCACTTCTCCTGGGAGAAGCCGGACAGTTGGGGATTCGGCATATCGTATCCCTTGTGTTGGTGAGTGCCGGGATTGTGGTGGTAAATGAAGTTACAACAGGTTTTCGCAGGAAAGGAGAATCGTGAAATATGTATCCAACGTTTATCAAGTATAATTATTTGTCGCCGCTTTTTGAATCGCAGAGGAAAAAGAGTAAAGGATTTATCATTGCGGGCAGCGTCATCGCGGGATTGTATACCTTCGGTACGATCTACAGTCTGGTAATACCCATGCCCACGGCGAGCGAAGAGTTAGAGTATAAGACCTTTGCTCCGATTTTCGCGGCGATGATCGTACCGGGCCTGGTGCTTTTGTGCATAGGATTGGTGATGAGCAGGAAGGTCAACGCGGCTCTCCGCTATGAGACCATCCTTTCCGGTGATAAAAATGGTATCGTCGAGATAAGTGAGCTGACAGGCCAGACCGGCATGAGTCAGGAAGCGGTTATCAAGGAGCTTGCGACCCTTTTTCGCAAAGGCTTTTTTCAGGGATGCACGCTTCAGCTGGAAGGAACTCCGGCGATTATCATAAATGATGCGATGGTAGGTGAGATGGGGACAGGGTTTGCTGAAGTTCGTTGTCCGAAATGCGGCGGCTCGACAAGGATCCGTGCAGGGAGCCGTGGTCAGTGTTCGTTCTGTCATTCACCGATTGCGGATGAATAGGAAGGGAGAAACAGCATGAAAAACAGATTCTGTAAAACAGTAACCGTACACACACTCGTTTTGACACTGCTTGTGGGGAGCTTCTCCGCGTTCGGTCCGAATCCTGTTACAGAGGGGACAGAGGCGAAGGCCGCGTCCGGTGAGGTGCGGTTGCAAAAAAAATCGACGACTCTTACCATCAAACAGGACGGAAAAAAAATCATCAAGGATGCAGCGAAGATCCGTGTGAAAAAGGCAAAGGGCGTCAAGCTCAAAAAGATTGTTTATTATATCGGGGATGCCAAAGTTGTCAAGGTGCACAAATCGGGCAAGGTCACACCGAAAGCGATGGGAGCGACAACCGTTTCCGTCAAGGTAAAGTACCGATATCACAATAAAACCAAAACAAAAACACTGAAATACAAGGTGCGGGTTAATCAGACTTATAAGCATATACTCGCCGGCTTGACCTTGAAATACAAAACCTATACCACGTTCGTGAACGGTGCCGAAGGAATTTTTCCCTGTTATCAGACTTCCGTACCGATGAACAAGAAGTTTTTCGCGTGGGACTGCCTGACCGCGAAAATACAGGACACCTCCGTCGCCGAGCTCGGACAGAACGGAATGGTTATCGGGAAAAAGCCCGGAACCACCACCGTTACGATTTCTTCCACGGATGATACGAAGTTATCAGTCACGGCAACGCTGAAGGTTTATGCGACAAGGAACGAGATGACAGAGAAGGACGATCTGTATAACTCTGTTCGTGCCGAGTATATGGCGGCTGTGGAGAGTGGCTGGAACGAAGAGGAGAAAGAGCGTTATATTGAGAAGGATGGTACGGTTAAGTGGAGCCAGTCGACTATGATTGACTTCCAGACAGAGACCAATTTGAAAAAAGTATACAAAACCTATATCGACGCAGATAAGCAACCGGACAACACCTCGGGGGATGCGTTGAATTCTCTTTTTACAACACTCAGGAAGCTGACTTACGGAGGGGAAAGCGCTGAGGATGAGTATCTGAAGACGGTACGCGAGGAGATTGTCGCGCCGATACGCGCGGCGAAGACGATGGATGAGCTCATCGCGGTCAGTGAGGACCTGGAGAAGCGTGGATTGACCGGTTTTCTGGGGGCGAAGGATTTTTCCGAAATCTATAAGGATGGGGAACTGTTTTCTGAAATAGTCGGTTCGAAAACTCCGCCAAAAGCTCCGAACGAACCGGTGGATTTATCGTATACATACGTTCCCAAGTTAACGCCTCCGTATGACATGGCGTATCGACCGCATGACACGAAAAAAGAGATAAAAAGCAGCAAGGCCGCCATGCGCGGCACCCTGAAGCTCCTGGGGTTTGACACTCTCTCGAACGAGGAACTGGATGCGTATGCTGACTTTTTGTTTAATTTTTCCGAAGCTTACAATCACCCGAATTCTGTGGGTTCATATGATATCAAGTTGAAGGATTTAGGGAAGGCTTGCCCGCATCTGCATGTCAAGGAGCATTTTGAGAAAAAGGGGTATCCGGTATACGATGATGAAACAATCAGGTTTTCAAATCAGGGAGTGTATGTATTGCTGGAAAAATATCTCGCGAAGAAGAAAAACCTTGATATCCTGAAATTGTATTTGGCGGAGGCAGCCACCTACAAGCTTCTGAAGTATTCAAGAAGAGCGATACGTGTAACTTATGAGGCTTATCCTGAACTTTTGCAAATCATGGGAGCTACGTCCATCGATGAGGCGGTTGATAATCAGTTTAGATTAACCATGGACACGCTTCCCGGTGAAATCCAGTGGGATGTCGACCATCTGTATACGAAACTGGTATTCCCGGAGGGGTACAAGGCACAGTTTGAAAAATTGGTGCAGGAATATTTGGGCGCCTACCGTGACGCAATCTCGGAATGTGAATACAACGATAGCTTTAAGACCAACATGCTGAAAAAGCTTGACAAAATGCGACTGGAATGTCTCTATCCGGACGAGGAAACCTACAAAAACTACTGCATTCCCTATGATTTGGTCACGGCAGATGAGGGGGCCAATCTGGCAGAAAACCTGCTAAAAACGTATCAATATCATGCGGATTTAGAGCGCATGGTGATAGGAAAGAAGGGGGGAGAACTTGTCTGGTGGAATTCCGATGAAAGTCTGTTTGAAAAGATGCCATCGGAAAACAATGCATATTATGAGCGCCTTACTAACAAGTGCATTTTCTGCTATGGGGTAGTCGGATTGAATGGAATTTTCTTCGACAATCCGGACGGGAACCCGGAATTAGAGGTAAAAAACCTCGGTTATATGGCAACGACGATAGGACATGAGATGGGGCATGCCTTTGATGACAAAGGCTCTCTGTTCAATGAGGATGGAATGTTTTTTAACTCATGGGGGGATGGCGGCTCCGCCTTGTACGATGCTAAGGTTAAAAAGTTATCCGAAATCTATGGTTCCTTGCTGATGTATGCGGATCCTGTCAAAAAAATCGCGTATTATCAGGATGGTATGAAAGTGATCGGAGAGGCGATGGCCGACCTCAGCGGAACGGAAATATCGCTCCGGATCATACAGAAAAAGTACCCCGGCCGCGATGATCTGATCCAGAAGTTTTTCCGCTATACGGCAGAGCAATGGATGACGACGGAAGAGGATTATATCGATCCGATGTTCTTGAGTAAATATCAAAAGAATGAACATCCCTTTTCCCGTTCCCGCACCAATGGCGTGGTATCGATGATGGATGAGTATTATCGAGTGTTTAATGTCAGTGACTCGGATCCGATGTACGTCGCGCCGGAGGACCGGGTTCAGTTGTGGAAAACGGGGAGTAACGCCTGAGGGATAATATATTCTGATAAGAAGGATGTGACAAAAGTCACATCCTTTTTTGTGCCTTTCTTCACTTGTTATAACCCTTCAGAGATAGTATACTGACAGCAGAATAAAACAAACGACACCCCACAAAGGCAAGCCCCGGGGCTGCGCGGGCCGCAGAAAACGCGGCAGAATGGAGAGCATATGGATACCCTGTTAAGAACTGTTGACCTGACCAAGAAATACGACAACCGGCCGGTCGTGGACAACCTGAATATCGAGATCAAAAAAGGAGAGATATTCGGTCTGCTCGGACCAAACGGCGCCGGCAAAAGCACGACCATGAACATGATCTGTAACATCGTGAAGCCGGACTTCGGAACGATCGAGTTCATGGGAAAGGATTTCCGGAAGAACAAAAAGGAGTTGAGCGGTCATCTCGGATATATTCCCCAGCACCTGGCCATCCACGGGAATCTCAAGGCCTGGGAGAATGTCGAGCTTTTTACCTCCCTGTACGGGATACGGGGCGAGGAGCTGAAAAGCCGTATCAACGAATCGCTGGAATATGTCGGTCTGTCGGAGCGCCGAAACGACTATGCCAAGAAGTTCTCCGGCGGTATGAAGCGAAGACTCAACATCGCCTGCGCTATCGGACATCACCCGGATCTGCTGATCTTTGATGAGCCGACCGTCGGCATCGATCCGCAGTCGAGGAACTTTATCCTGGAAAAAATAAAGGAATCCAACGCGAACGGAGCGACCGTCATCTACACCAGTCACTACATGGAAGAGGTGGAGGCAATCTGCACTCGTATCGCCATCATGGACAACGGCAAGATCATCGCGAGCGGGACCAGCGAGGAACTGAAAAAGCTGGTGGTTGACGATACGGAGTCCATCACGTTGGAGGAGGTTTTCCTCACCCTGACCGGGAAGAAACTGAGAGACGCGGTGTAAACCATATATGAAACGGGAGGTCGGTATGATCCGATATTTAATCAAAAACAATCTCAAAATCATGTTCCGGAGCGCCGTCAATATCATAATGTATGTGCTTTGTCCCATCATCGTTTCGGCGGTTATCATGAGCGCGTTTTCCGCAGTCATGGAGAGCTATGAGGGACCGGAGGAGTTTGTGGCCGGGTATTCATTCACCACCGGGAGTCAATCGTCCGAATACCAGGAAGTCCTCATGAAAATCGGACAGGAGAACGGAATCACCTTCAAGGAGTACGACGGAGACATCGAAGAGGGCATCCATGATAATGATCTCGGCGGTTTTGTGGAGATCAAGAAGGACAGCTACAAGGTATACAAATCCGAGGATAAAGCTGTCGAGGGGGCCAAGCTGGAATATCTGATGTCGGCATTTTTTAACAGTATGATAAGCGCTGACGGGGCGGATATACAGTATACCATCGAAACGCCGGACTACGAGCCTGCGATCGATTCCACCGACTATTACGGGATCATCTATATCGTGTATTTCGGATGGTGCGCCATCGTCTGCGGTGCGGGGCTCTTTACAAGCGAAAAGAAAAATAGTATAATAGAGAGGCTTCAGGTATCCAATCTGTCAACGTTTCAGATTTATTTGGCCAGATTGATTCCCATCGTCATCGTGGTATTCTTCGGAACCGGGATTTCCGCCGTGGTTTCCTCTCTGATGTTGGGAGTGCACTGGGGCAACATCCTCATCTCCGGTGCGATCGTCCTGCTGACGGTGACTGCCGCCACCGCCTTCGAAATGATGATCTACGAGATGACGAACAGTATGATAGCGACGATAATACTGTCCTTCGGTATTGTGTGGTTTATGGGATTCGTGGGCGGAACCTTTGAGGCCTATGTTTTCTCCGATATGCCGGAAGCAGTCAAGTCGTTATCTCCTCTTTATCATGTGAACAGGTCATTGACCGAGCTTTCAAGTATGGGGCATAGCTCTTATGTTCTCAGTTCGATTCTTTACTCGGTAGGATTGATCGTAGGATGCTCCGGCGTTTCATTGATCGTCGGAAAGATAAGGAGGGCAGGAAAATAATGGGAACGATAATTCGATCAACCATGCGGTTGCTGTGCCGAAATAAAGGCTTTTGGTTTTTTCTGGTCATCACGCCGCTTTTGTCCACACTGGTTCTTTCCGTGAAGCAGGGTTCTCTCACGATGTATGAATCCGTCGGCGAAACGGAGATCCATGAACTGGATCAGGTGTCGGACAAAGTCGCCTATTTCGGTGGAAAAGGAAAATATGTGGTAAAGGTCTACGATGCCTGTGGGAGCGATCTGTCGGAGTATTTTTTAAACAAACTCATGGAGAGCGGGGCGATCCTTGTCTGCCGGGCAAAAGCACCGGAGATGACGAAAAAGGACGCGGATGCGCGCGTGGAGACCGACGGTTTTAACGACAGGATGGGCTCGTCGATTTACATCGGCAAGGATTTTGATTCCGAGGTTCTGACCGGAGATATGAAAGACAGCCTCGTCGTCTACAAGCTTTCGGATGATGAAAGATCGGAGCTGCTTGCAAATGAGATCAAGCTTGTGATCGGGCAGATTAAAAATGCCGGTGCGCAGGCGTCGGCAAGCCGGGAGGACGTCGTAACCGTCCTGACGCAGATGAATCAGGCCCTGCCGTCCAAGGAGATTCAGGTGTTTGCAGCGGCAGATTCCGTGGAACTTACCAACGAGCAGAGAGAACAAAAAGGACTGATGGGCTATGCTTTTGCCATCCTCACTCTCGGCTATGTTTTCGGCGGCATCTTTGTAGCACATACGGTGATCAATGAGCGGAAGGATATGGTCCTGACGAGGATCCGGCTGACGAATCTCAGCGACACCGGATACTTCGCGGGTAAGCTCGCAGTGGGAGGGATTGTATCGCTTGCGCTGACGGTGATCATGGGAGGCTGTACCTTCTTCATCGACACGGATAAGCTCGGTATGAGCCGGATCGGTTTTATCGCAATGATCTTTTTGCTGGGTTTGATTTTCAGCACGATAAGCCTTTTCATCGGTGTGTTGCTCGGAAACGTTATGAGTGCGAATATCGCGGCGTTTGCTGTCTGGAGTTTGTCATCCATGCTGGCAGGGCTCTACTTCCCGTTGGATTCCACCTCTGACGCCATCAAAACCCTATCGTATATCATGCCTCAAAAATGGTTTATGAAAGGAACCGAGCTCACGATGGTAAACGATAACGGTGGATTTTTGCTGCTGCTTGTTGTCACGGCAGCATATCTGATCATAACACTCAGTCTCGGAAGTGTGGGGATTAAGCTAAAGAAAAATGAATGAGAATACGAGAGATCATTTCTTTATCATAGTACGGCTTTTGATCATGCTGGTGCTATGCGCATATGGATTGTTAACCACATTCGACAAGTCGGGAGTATCAATCGGGATACTCCTGCTTGTTTCGTTTTATATTGGGGCGATGGCGATAAAAGAGATTGTCTCCGAAAGGGCAAAAATTATCCTGACGGTGATAGGAGTACTGCTGTTTTGCCTGATGGTATATTTTGGCAGGTGGGCTTTTTTTTACCTCGCTTTTTATACCATATATGAAGTTATGACATTGTTTCCGGGCATCGATTATAAGTGGTATTTTTTGCCGGTGGCAGGTGCTTTGTTTGATACCTCTGCCGACATTGTCAGTCATATCGTAAGCATCTTTATCATGGCGGTTTTTTATATCCAGAACAATTATGTAGTAACCGGGTTTCGAAGCAGAAAAATGGAAGATGACCGGATCGAACAGCAGCTGAAAAAGGATATGGCCCTTCAGGAGTATACGGCGAAAAATGAGATCAAGCAGAGCATGCTCGCAGCAGAAAATCAGATGCTTGAGGACCGGGCGGCTTTGTCTCAGACACTTCACGACAAGCTGGGACACAACATCAACGGATCCATCTATCAGCTGGAGGGTGTCAAGGTTTTGATGGACTCGGATCCGGAGAAGTCCAGGAGCATGATCCAGGCGGTGATCGATCAGCTCCGGAGCGGTATGGATGAGATTCGGGCTATCCTGCGCAAAGAACGGCCGAAAAAAAGAGAGATGGCGCTGGTTCAGCTGTACAAGCTCTGTGAAGACTGCAACAACAAAGGGGTAGAGACCGAGCTAAACAGTGAAGGAAACATCTCCGGGATCACGGATGAGCTGTGGGAGGTCATACTGGACAACGCGTTTGAGGCTGTGACGAATTCGATGAAATACCCCGGAGCACTTAAAACAGATGATCAAATCCGTGTATTACGGTTCCGGAGTGATGGATGAAAACATATTGGAAACTCTGACCAAGGAGACGGATGCTCCCTCCGCGGAGCAGGGTGCATCCGGATTTGATATGTCGGAGTTTTCCGAGAGAGAGATGGAGATCATCCGGGCGGTTGCGGAGGGACTCTCCAACAAAGAGATCGCCGCCAAGCTTTTTATCTCCGAAGGAACAGTGAAGAATCATATCTCCGGGATACTTTCCAAAACCGGTTTGTCACACAGGACCGCGCTTGCAGTTTACTATCTGACCGGAAAGAGTTAATCCGGAGTGGTCGTGATCAGTAACCGTTCTTCCTTCAGGTCGTGATACAGGGTGCATCCCTGATCACTCATATCTACAATCTTAACGATATCACCAAGGAGTCTGTCTTCATCGAGATCCTCAACCCTCTCTGTCTTCCTTCCGGATGTGCTGGGTAAGCTGGATTGAGAATCCGGACTTGGAGATCAGCAGGCAGGATCTTGAAGACTCGGAATCGACAGAGTGATCATCACCGCGTGCGTTCACAAAACCATGATCCTTGAAGAACGCGTAGGCCTCGTCGAAATCACGGACATTCATACGCATGGTGGTCATATCCTGTTCCATAGACTCAACTCTTGCTACATCGACGTGGAAGCCGTTGGCATCCGTCATACGTGTGCTGGAGATATCTTTGTTGTCGATACCGTCCTTCTGGTGACGTTTCTCAAAGCCAAGCTCCTCGAAAAGCTTGATGATCTCATCTGCATTCTTAGACAGAATCATAGGGTTAAAGGTTGTAATCTGCATGTTTGTTGTACCTCCTGTAAAATTTTTTATTGAAAATAATATATCACAAGTCAAGGGAATTGTCAATCGCTGTCTCTCTTGCAAAAAAAATTGCATTATCCCGAAAAAAATGATAGAATAAACAGAGCCGCAGGGTTCATCTTCCTATGAAAACGGCAAAATCAAAAACTGAGATAACAGCAAAACCGAGCAGAGAAAGCGTGATAATCATGGCAGAAAAAGAAATCATGGAAATCGATATCGAGGGTGCCGAAAAAATCGGTGAGGGCGCACACAGCGAAGTCTACCGTATCGCCGACGATACGATTGTCAAGGTATACCGTCCGTCGGAGTCGCTTGACCGGATCCGGAAGGAAAAGGAGCTGTCCCGGTGGGCCTTTGTCAAGGGCGTACCGACGGCCATTTCGTTCCATGTGGTGCGGGTTGGCGAACAGTACGGCCTGATATATGAGATGCTTAACGCCTGTTTTGCGCCGGATTACATCAAAAAATCCGAGGAGCACTTTGAGGACTTTGTCAAACGATCGGTGGATCTGATGCATCAGATCCATGCCATCGAGGTGGCCCCCGGGGAGCTTCCCGATATGAAGGAGCAGACGCGCGGATGGATTGAAAAATGCAGGAAGTATATGGATGCCGGCATCTGTGACAGTCTGGAAGAGTTTCTTGATGAGATCCCGGACAGCCACACACTCTTACACGCGGATTATCATATTAAAAATATTATGGTGTCGGACAGCGAATTAATGCTGATCGATATGGACACGCTTTGTATGGGTAATCCGATCTTTGAATTGGCAACGATATACAATTCCTATAAAGAGTTTCCCTCGGTCTCTCCGGAGGCGGCTGCCTTTTTAGGCATCGATGTAGCCACCGCCAACCGGCTCTGGGAGAGGACCGTGGCCCTTTATGTGGGAGAATCTGATCGTGAAAAAGTGCCTGCCGTGGAAAGGCAGGCACAGATTCTCGGTTGTAT
>JAFYBS010000137.1 GCA_017540125.1 Eubacterium sp. | reverse complement strand
TGTTCTTCGTGTTCTCGATCATCTCCCTCATCCTTCCGGCATCACCGTCCACTCGATCCGCACTGCGAACGATATCGGCAATAACCTGATGAAGGGTATCCACCAGTCGTTGAAGAGCTTTCGCCATGAGACCAAGCTCGTCACCTCTCTTAAGATACTTTTTCGGAATCTGAACATCCAGATTACCGTTGGATACGTCGACCATCAGTACCTGAACGCTGGAGATTACCCGGCAAATCGCATGAGCCGCAATAAAGGTAACCACTGCGGCGATCAAAAGCATTACCACAGCAATGATGATCATGGCAACCAGCTTGCTGTTGATCATGGACTCCACGTTTTCAGACGGTTTTCCGGCAAAATACATTCCGACCGTCGATCCGTCACTGTTATGGATGGGGATGTAGTAAGCATAATAATTCGTCCCCTCAACATCCGCACTGTAAGAAGAAAAATCCTGGTCATGATTAACAACCGCATCCACCACCTCGGCCGATGCCTGCGTATTTGTAACACGATCTCCGTTGGCATCCTTCAGGCTGGTCGCATAACGGGTATCCCCGAAAAATACTGTGACCTGAAGATCCGTATTCCCGGTAAAGCTGTCGATAAAGGTCTGGTTCTTGGAAACATTGAACCCACCCTTATACAACGTGAAGTCACCACCCTTTTCCTGAAGAACATAGTCCTTGGCACTGATTGCCTCATAAGCCGCCGCCATGGCATTGGCCGAGTACTTCAGTCCCTCCATCGCCTCTTCCCGAAGACTGCTTTTCATGCTCGACAGCGCATAAACAGCCAGCACGGAAGCCAAAACAGCCATCGGCAGAAGCGCGCTGATCAGAATCCGGAATCGTATGGAGAAAACGGACTTCTTCATCGGCGCTTCGGCGGCAGACACTGCATCGGCAGGCGTAACATCCGTAAGTACTTCATCCTGTACTTGTTCACTCATAATATCGTACTCTCCTTGTGTTATTTCCCCGTCAGGACCTTACGCAGATCAAACGGGATTTTTCACGCAAATCACTAGGAGACATTATAACACAAGGATTCGAAAAAATCTATACCAATTTTAAAAATTTTTAAAAAAATCGCAAAACACAAAAGAGCCCCCGAAGGGGCTCTTCTGCTGATACCCGAAGGTATCAAAGCGTATAATAGGGTGGGAGTAGAAAGTTTATACTTTCCGTGTACTAAAATACAGGCAAAACGTGTCAAACTTGTGTCATATGCGAAACTGTGTCATATTACATAATATTTTTATCCACATGATAAATCTCAATACGACCCGGGTTCTCCTATGTATCTTCGGGGTACGCGATTCCCCAATCCACAGACAAATTCGTAATTAAAGCTACCTGCCAAATCCGCAATCTCCTCCACCGGAATTACTTTATCTCCGGAACGGCCGAAAATCACAACCGGATCTCCGTCCTTTACTCCGGGAATATCCGTCACGTCCACCATAAACTGGTCCATACAGATCCTGCCTAGGATAGGCGCATAGTTTCCGTTGATCAGAACCCTTCCTTTTCCGGACAAAGACCGCTTCATCCCATCTGCATAACCAACAGGCACCGTAGCAACGACAGTTTCTCTCTCTGTCACGAAAGTCCCGCCGTAACTGATCGGTGTTCCGGCCGGTACGGTTTTCAGATATGAGATTCTGGATATCCATTCCATCGCCGGCTTCAAACGAACCGTATCGTGAGGTGTTTCCGGTGAAGGATACAAACCGTAGGTCGAAATGCCGGAACGGACAAAATCGAGATACGACTCCGGAAACTGGAGGATCGAAGCGCTGTTGGCCGCGTGACGATAGCGAAAAGCGATCCCCTCACTCTCACAGGCCTCAACAAAATCCATAAACTTCTTCAACGGTTCTCTGGCTCCATCCGGTGTTTCCTCATCCGCACGGGCAAAGTGTGTAAAAATGCCTTCTAATTCGATATTCGGTAAGGCCGCTATTTTTTTTATCTCCTCCACACTTTCCGGGGTCGGTGCAAATCCCAGACGGGACATGCCGGTATCCACCTTGATGTGAATTTTGGCCTTTCTGCCCAGCATAGAGGCAATCGAATCCAATTGCGCTGCCATCTCCGTCTTGTACACTGTCTGGGAGATGTCATGTCGCACCACATCCTCAAACCATTGAGTACCGGTGAATCCCAGTATCAGGATCATTTTGTCAATACGGGCCGCCCGGAGGATCAGCGCCTCCTCAATCAGCGCCACACCGAATCCGCAGACAAAATCCGACAGCGTTCTGGCCACCTGGATAGCTCCGTGTCCGTAGGCATCAGCCTTGATGACTGCCATCAGTCTCGTATCCCGGCCGAGTCTTTTCTTTTCCTCCAGAATATTGTTGCGGATGGCATTCAGATCCACTTTTGCATAACAACGATCAAAGCGTTTTTCTTCATATTGCATATTGATTTACTCCTTCTTTGATCACCTCTCCGATCCCTTCCAAAAGATCCGAGGCAATCATGGCATATCGACTCCTCTTTTCCGACATCACATCACCGGCCAAACCATGGATATAGACGGCAAGCTTTGCTGCTTCGAAAGGCTCCATTCCCTGTCCCAGCAATCCGCCTGTGAGCCCCGCCAGTACATCCCCGGTTCCTCCGGTCGCCATTCCGTTGTTTCCGGAAACGTTGATATAGCATGTTTCACCGTCGGATACAATGGTTCTGGCATCCTTTCCCGCCACAATACAATCCAGATCCATGGCTGTATCAAAGGTAGCTGTGACCGGACTGTCGAGAAGCTCCGACACCTCCCGCCCGGTCAGATAACTGAGCTCCTTCATATGAGGCGTAAGCACAAAGTTTTCGGAAAGCTTGGAAGTGATGTTCCGGCAAAGACGGATCCCGTCTCCGTCAATCACCGTAGGTACGGGTGAATTCTCTACTACATGCCGGACCATTTCCTGTGCTTCGGCATCCAAACCGAGCCCCGGCCCGATCACAATGG
>JAFYBS010000136.1 GCA_017540125.1 Eubacterium sp. | reverse complement strand
TGAAAGAAACACATGATATCGGTACGTTTGATGATTTTTTCACCGAAACAGGTTTAAAGAGTTTGATCATGGATCAGGATGCAGGGATGACGGATGTGGCATTGAATACAGCAATCAATCTGTATTTTGATGATCTGCATTGCGGTGCCGGATCTCTGACATACAATACAGACAGAGATAAAATCAAAGAAGTGATTGAGTCAATTCCTGAAGGATCTTTCAGAGAGAAGACATATGCAACGTTGGATGAATTAACCGGAGCCAGAAAAGTGTATTATCCCAACGGCTTTGTTCCTTATGAAGAGGTGGGAGACACAGCTTATATCACCTTTGATTCCTTCGCCGTGGGAGCAGTTGGTGGTGATTTGACGATTCCCGGTGATGCAGATCTTCCAAATCTGGGGAATAACACATTTAAGCTGATGCAGTACTCTCTGGCCAAGATCACCAGACCGGGATCGCCCATCAAACGTGTTGTTCTCGATCTTTCCTGCAATGGGGGCGGAAAGGTAGATACTGCATGTTACCTGCTCGGAACATTCTTGGGTGAGAGCTCGATGTCAATGAAGAATATGCTTACCCATGCTACCAGTGAGATCAATTATAAGCCGGATGTCAATCTCGATGGTCAGTTTGATGCGCAGGATACCTTAGCCGGTCGTGGGTTAAAACTGTATTGCCTGACCTCCGGATTTAGTTATTCCTGTGGTAACCTGGTTCCGAATGTTTTCAAGTCTTCAGGCAAGGTGACACTGATCGGTCGCACCTCCGGTGGCGGTTCATGTGTAGTAAGACATTTTTCTACAGCCAGTGGTTCGGTATTTCAGATTTCCGGCAGACATCGTATCAGTTTTTCCAAAAATGGTGGATTCTACGATGTCGACCGTGGAGCCGATCCGGATGTCTACATGGAAGACATGAGCAAGCTTTATGATAGGAAGTATATGAATACGGTACTGGACGGTATCCACTGACCTGCTTGATCGATAACCCCGACATCAAGAAGATTGAGAAAGACAACTTTAAAAGGGCGGCTCCGCGAGGAGCCGCCCTTTCCTTTGTTATGAAAAGTGGTTGACGCCAATTTTGATACCGAATTTTTAATTTTTCTTCTTTTTTATGTTGAAAAATCATCCCAAATGGTGTACAATATTTCTAACTGCAGATATAGGAGGAACGATTTATGGCTACAGCAGAAGAAACAGGAATCCTTTTGGAAAGTGGTACGAACGAGCTCGAACTCCTCGAATTCGTTGTCGGAAACCAGCACTATGGCATTAACGTGGCCAAAATAGGTGAGCTTCGGCCCTATGAGCAGCCCACGTTGGTTCCGAATGCCCATGAATATATCGAAGGTATTTTTATGCCGCGTGATACCATTATTACGGTAGTTGATCTGTCAAAGGCCTTGTCGGTCCCGCTTCATCCGGACAACGGGTCGGACATGTTCATCATCACGGGATTCAACAAGATCGAGGTGGCATTCCACGTACAGGAAGTCCTCGGGATCAACCGAATTTCCTGGCAGGACATCAACAAACCGGATAACACGATCAATCGTCAGGGAAAAGGCGTTGCAACCGGTATCACCAAGATTGACGGAAGAATCATCATCGTTTTGGATTTCGAGAAGATCATGACGGAGATCAATCCGGAAACCGGTTTGAAGATCTCCGAAGTAGAGGCGATGGAGGGACGACAGAGGAGCGATCACACGATCCTGCTTGCCGAGGATTCACCGTTGCTTCTGGAAATGTTGAAAAAGTGCCTGATCAAGGCCGGTTATACACATCTGATCCCGACGGAAAACGGACTTGAGGCATGGACCAGACTGGATCGGATGATGAATGATGGGGCAACCATCGGGAAAGATATTTCGATGGTCATCACGGATATCGAGATGCCGCAGATGGACGGCCATCACCTCACCAAGCGGATCAAAAATGATGAACGTACGTGTGATATTCCGGTGGTAATCTTCTCGTCCCTGATCAGTGATGAGATGAAGAGAAAGGGCGAAAGGCTCGGTGCCGATGCGCAGTTGTCCAAACCGGAGATCGGCAGTCTGATCGGAGCCATCGACGAGCTGCTTCAGCCAAAGAAAGAGTCATAAGACAGTCTGTATAGAACATAAAACGGGGGAATGCTTTTCCGCATTCCTCCGTTTTTTTGTGCGAATAGCGAACGCCATGCAGGAAAGCTTGCTTTCCATGCATGGCTGAGCAAACGGTCATCGAGAAAGCTTTGCTTTCGAGATGACAGCGCATGGACGAGTAGGGGGATGAATCACCCTACTCGATTACTGGCCCAGCGGGATTCGAACCCACGAGTGCAGGAGTCAAAGTCCTGTGCCTTACCGCTTGGCGATGGGCCAAAAGTCGAATCTGACTCGTTGCATTGGAAAAACCAAATGCACGAACCATGTGAGTATATCACATATTTTGATTTTTGTAAAGACCGGCCTAGGAGTCTTCTGCCTTTTTCTTCGTTTTTCTCGGCTTTCCCAGTAAAAACGGAAGCCATCGTTCCACTACATAGCAGAGCGGCAGCAGCAGGATCATCACGAGGGTTCCGGTCAGGATCGGATAATCGAGGATGAACTGATGCGTTGCTGGTGACAGGTTCTCCATAAGCCGGAAGCAGGACTGATGAAACGCCAGCAGAACCAGTGTGTTTCTTCCTATAAATTTGAAAATTCCCAGAGGCGGTATTATCGTTGCCACGAGATAACAGGCCATGCTGAGGAAAAGGACCGATCCCATAAACAGGATCCAGTTCCCGTATCGGTTGATATGCATGGAAACATCGACGTTGAACCGCGCGCAGACCAGCCCGGCAGCGAGACAGAGGATCAGTGTGATTATTTTTACATACCATTTTTCCAGAAGACGGTGGATGGTTTGGATGTTTTCTATAAAAAAGTACCCCATCATCAGGAACATGACGGCAACCGGTACCGTGCTCAGATGCCACGGCAGCTGGAGCCTCGGACGGATAAGGGACAGGGCGAGGCCTCCGATCCCCAAAGCGATGCTGATCCCGGCGATCCAATACCGGTTTTTCCGAGACCATGTGACGATCAGATAGAACAGCATGAGTGCGAAAAAGAGTGTCGGGATAAACCAGGTTGCGTTGGCTTCCCAGCCCAACCGTTTCTGATTGGAGAAGCAGATTGCGATCAGCGTGTACTCGAAGGAATCGTCCGCGGAGGTCAATACCCTGTGATTCAGGTACCAGATCGGTAAAGCCAGCAGATTCAGGGTGATATACGGCCATGCCAGCCGCTTCAGCTTGTTGACCAGCATATCCGTGAAGGTCCAGTTTTTTTTCTGCAGCTGGAGGTAAAATCCCATTCCTGATATCATGAAGAACAGAGGCATGTGGAAGGAGTAGATATAGTGCCGGTAAGAATGGATCCCGAACACTTCACTCGCATGTCCGATGATGACCAGATACATGCCGATGAATTTCAGCACATCGAGCCATTCGAGCCTTCCGTCTGAATACGTAGAATCCTTTTTCACGTTTCTCATTTCTCCCTTCTCACGTCTGTAAATCCCGTCTATTGTACCAAAACGGAACGGGAATCGCAAGCATTTTCCAATTTTTTTGATTTTTTGATGACAAACCGGAAAAAATGTGATAATATATTGTGGCATGATTGTAGATTGAATGGAGGATAGCGTGAAAAACAAGGTCAAAACATCGCTGGCTATAGTTTTGTTTCTGTCACTCGGCGTACTCGTCGGAGTGCTTTTGTGCTATTTTATGAATAACGTGGTTTTCGGACACGGAGACACAGTACGCGCTTCCGAAGTGGTGGGGGAGACTGCCCCTACGGCTGCTTTGTCACAGCCGATTGTTTCGGCGACTCCGGTTCCTACGGACGCGGTCACTCCGGCAGGAGAGGGAGACGGTAGCACGTCCGGTGCGGAAAGTATGTTCGCGTCCATCGTGCCGTCAAAGCCGGAAGTCAAGCGTTGTGTGTATCCGAAGGTGACTCTGACCTGGGATGGCGTCGAAGGCGCCATCATGTACACCGTTTATCGCTCAAAATCGCGTGACGGCGAGTACGAGGAGATCGCCACAGTGGATAAAAACCGATTTGTGGACAATACCGCGCGTCGGAGAAGGACTTATTTTTACAAAGTGTCCGCCGGATGTGAAATAGATGGTACAGAGGTATTTACCGAGCCGGGAAAACAGGTAAAGGTATATGTTCAGCCGGATCATCCGAAGACGGTGATCATCGGGGAGTGTTTCGCGGTAGCTCTGGAGAGGGCCAGAAGCCGGTTCCCGTCGTATTATCGATTCATAGCCCAGGGTGGCATGTCGACCTACTCGATCCTGAACAACAACGAATTCACCTACGGGGGACAGAAAGTGACGGCACTTGAAAAAGCGGCTCTCTACAAACCGGACCGGCTGGTGTTCCTGGTCGGTGCCAACGGAGCCGGCTCTGTTGATCCGCAGGATGCCGGGAAGAACTTTGAAAAAATGTACAAGCTTATGAAAAGGGTCAATCCGGCGATCCAGTTTGTGATCCTGGCCGTGTCTCCCTGGAAGAGCGACAGCGTATACGGCAGAAAAATGCCTTCTCACGAGAAACGGCACCAGATTAACCAGGCTTATCGTGAGGTTGCGGAAAAGTATGATAACATCTACTATTGTAACCTGACGGAGAGGTTCGAGGACAGCAACGGGAATCTCAGAGGCCAGTTTAATACCGGAGACGGTCTTCACTGGTCCGTCTATGCGAGGGATTATATGACGGTGCAGCTGCAGAAATGGCTGAAAAAGAAGCTTGGTTCCGTCTGAAAGATAGGAAAAACCGGAGGCAACAAAACGATGAAGACGAATATTTTACAGTATATGGATGAGGCAGCGTCTCGTACTCCGGATCGCGTCGCGTTTGCGGATGATACGCTGTCTTTGACTTTTTCCGAATTCCGGGAACGGGCTCGTCGTGTCGGAAGCTGGCTGATGAGCCGGGGGGCGGATTCGGAGCCGGTGATCATTTTTATGAAGAGATCACCGCTGACTCTGACGGCGTTTTTCGGAACGGTCAGCGCCGGCTGTTATTATGTTCCCATCGATGTGGAAATGCCGAGAACCCGCATCGAGCTCATCCTGGAAACGACGAAAGCACGGTATATGCTGGTGGATGAGACGACGAAGGATACGTCGGCGGAGCTTTCCTTCGAAGGTGAGAGACTTCTGTACGAATCGCTTCCGGAGGATGTGGACGAGGAGGGTCTGATACGGATTCGGGAAAAAGCGTTGGATGTGGATCCGATCTATGTTCTCTTCACCTCGGGATCGACCGGGGTTCCCAAAGGAGTCGTGGGGTATCACCGCGGTGTCATCGACTATGCGGAGACCCTGACGGAGGCGCTTGGTTTTGACGAGAACTGTGTATTCGGTATGCAGGCACCGCTTTATCTGGATGCCTGTATGAAGGAGGTTTACTCGACGCTGAAGTTCGGCGCGAAAACCTGGCTGATTCCGGCGGAGTGCTTCCTGTTCCCGGCGAAGCTGGTAGAGTATCTGAACGATCATGAGATCAACACCGTCTGCTGGGTGGTATCGGCTCTGACGATGATCTCCGGGTTTGGAACATTTGATATCGTGAAGCCGAAGTATTTGAGAAAAATAGCCTTCGGCAGTGAGGTGTTTCCCATCCGTCAGTTCAAGCTCTGGCGGGAGGCAGCACCGGAGGCGGATTTTTACAACCTGTACGGACCGACTGAGGCTACCGGCATGAGTTGTTACTACCCTGTGGACCGGGAGTTTGCCGACGATGAAGTGATCCCGATCGGGAAGCCGTTCAAAAATACGGAGATTTTTCTTCTGGATGCGGAAGGAAATGCCGTTCCGGACGGAACGGAAGGGGAGATATGTATCCGCGGCACCTGTTTGACCAAGGGGTATTATCGAAATCCGGAAAAGACGGCGGAGGTGTTTACGGCAAATCCGTTGCGCCCCGAGTATGAGGACCGGATTTATCACACCGGGGATCTGGGATATCGACGGGACGGGCTGTTGTATTTCGCGTCCAGGAAGGATCATCAGATCAAGCACATGGGGCATCGGATCGAGCTGGGCGAGATCGAGTCGGATACGAACCGAATTGACGGTGTGTCGACCTGTGCCTGTGTATTTTTCCGGGAGAACGAGAAGATCGTGCTGTATTATGCCGGAACCGTGGATAAGAAGACGCTGACGCAGGAGTTGAAGAAACGTTTGCCACGGTACATGGTGCCCAACGCCATCCGTCAGCTGGAGAAAATGCCGCTTTTACCCAACGGTAAGCTGGACCGGATGAAGCTGAAGGACATGTATCTGGAAAGTAAAAAAAGTAAATAAAAAAATAGGGAAAGAAGGAGCAGATTATGGAAAAGGATGAAATTCGTGAAGAGATTTTGAAGCTGTTGCAGGAGCTGCATGAGGATGTGGACTTCGAGCTGGAAGATGCTCTGGTGGATGACAAGGTACTGGATTCTTTTGATTTGGTAACGCTGGTGACAGAGCTGAATGAGACCTTCGACGTGGAGGTGACGGCCAGGGAGTTCATCGCGGAGAATTTCAATTCTCTCGATACCCTGACGGATATGATTTATAATTTGATGGAAGAGTAAGCAGGAAAGATTCATGTTTGTTAGTTACGCGTTTATCGCATTTATCATCGGTCTCGTAGTCGTATACTACCTGATCCCCAGAAAATGGCAGTGGGGCTTGCTTTTGTTGGCAAGCTTCGGGTTTTATTTCTTTGCGGGCTGGACCTACCTGTTTTATCTGGTGACAACGGCGACTACGATCTACCTGGCAGGTCTGTATTTTGACCTTCAGGACAGAAATCACGAGAGGATGCGTGCCGATGCTTCCCGTGAGCAGAAAAAGAGGCTCAAGGCAGAGTTTAACCGTCGGAAAAAAGTGGTTATGGTGCTTTGCCTGCTGTTGAATCTGGGCATACTCGCTGTTACGAAGTATACGGCGTTCGTTGTGGTCAACATCAACCGTTTTCTCTCTCCGGGGAGTGAGCTGAACATTCCGGACCTGATCATCCCGCTGGGGATTTCTTTCTATACTTTTCAGGCCGTGAGCTATCTTCTGGATACGTATTGGGGAAAATGTGAGGTACAGAGAAATTATCCGAAGTTTCTTCTGTTTGTATCCTTCTTCCCGCAACTGATCCAGGGACCGATCAGCCGATACGGTGATCTGTCGAAGACTCTCTACGAACGGCATCCGTTTGACCGGGTTCAGGTGGGCTACGGATTGCAGAGGGTGTTGTGGGGGTACTTCAAAAAGCTGGTGATTGCGGATCGTCTGATGCCTGCCGTGAGCGGGCTCTTTGACGGAGCAAAGGGATATACCGGCGGTTATGTATGGATTATGATGGTTTTTTGGGCGATCGTGCTCTATGCGGATTTCACCGGAGGAATCGACATTACCATCGGTATCGCTCAGATGTTGGGCATCCGGGTGGAGGAGAACTTTGTACGGCCGTTTTTCTCGAAAAATATCACCGAGTACTGGAGACGGTGGCACATCACCATGGGAACCTGGTTCCGGGATTATGTATTCTATCCTTTCAGTATCTCGAAGCCGCTGCGACGCCTGACCACTTTCTCCAAGAATCATTTCGGCATGAAGGTTGCGAAAAGGGTGGCGGTCTATCTGTCCACCATGGTTTGCTGGCTGGCGACGGGAATCTGGCACGGAGCGGCCTGGCATTTTGTGGCATGGGGACTGGTCAACGGCGTGGTTTTGCTGGTGACGGGAGAGCTGGAGCCGGCGTATGCCCGTTTTCACGGAAAGCATCCGGGACTTACCGGCTCGGTGGGATACAAAGTATTTCAGGTATTGCGGACATTTTTCCTGATGTGTTGTATCCGGCTTTTTGATGTTTATAATTCGGCGAAGCTGGCAGTCCATCAGTTTATCCATATGTTCACGGATATTTTTTCCTGTCCGGTGAAGGGAAAAGAACTGATGAGCTGGGGCTTGACGGTGACAGACTATATCATCGTGGGAGTCGGGGTTCTGCTGATGTTTACGGTCAGTATGTGTGCCCGACGGGAACCGGTACGGGTCCGTCTGGGCAGAGTGCCCTATGTCATCCGATTTGTTCTGTTTCTGGGACTGTTCCTGGCGACGGTGATGCTCGGAAAGTACGGAGCCGGGTTGGACGCCACGCAGTTTATATACAATGCATTTTAAGGAGTTCCGATGAAAGTTTTGAAAAACATCCTGGTATACGGTCTTTCGGCGGCCGCGGTCATCGTTTCACTGGCGGCACTGACTCGTCTGGTGGAACCGAAATACGATGGCGGCGAGTATCCTCTGGAGGGTAATTTTACGTCCGAGTACTACGAGGAGACGTTGGATCATGATGTGCTGATGATCGGAGATTGTGAAGTGTATGAGAACTTCGATCCGATCTATCTGTGGCAGAATTACGGAATTACCAGTTATATCCGCGGCAATGCCCAGCAGCTCACATGGCAGTCCTATTACATGCTGGAGGACGCGTTGAAATACGAAAAGCCCAAAGTGGTGATCTACAACGTCCAGGCATTGACGCACAAAAAGCCTCAGCGTGAGGAGTATAACCGAATGACCCTGGATGGGATGAAGTGGTCAAAAACCAAATGGGACGCGATCCAGGCATCGATGTGCCCCGGAGAGAAGACCATCGAGTACATTTTTCCGTTGCTACGGTATCATTCCCGTATCACTTCCCTGGGGGAGGAGGATCTGACCTATTATATGGAACCGCGGCATGTGACATGCAACGGGTATTATATGCGGATCGATGTTTTGCCTGCCAGTCAGGCCGGGATGGAGACTACGGACTGGATCAAAGCCAGTTATCCCGGGGAGATCGAAGAAACCGTGGAAGAAACACCGGAGGACGGGACGGAAGCGGATGCGGAAGCCTGGAACGATGAGATCGAGGATCCCTGGGCAGATGTCGATATCGGTGAGGAAGCCGAGGATCTGGATCGTGTTCAGACCTACACCACGGAAGACAAAGGAAAACCTTTCGGAAATCTTCCGATGGAGTATTTGGATAGGATAAGAAAGCTATGTGAGGAAAATGAGATCCGGCTGATCCTGATCAAGGCACCGTCTCTGTCGCCGCAGTGGTATGACTCGCAGGAAAAGCAGGTGGTGGATTATGCAGAAAAATACAACCTGCCCTATATCAATTTTTATAAGTTGATTTCGGAGACGGGTATCGATTATGAGACCGATACCTACGACGGCGGACTTCATATGAATTACAGCGGGGCAAAGAAGCTGTCGGAATGGTTGGGAAACGAGCTGAAGACCAAATATGAGATCCGGGATCACCGGGTGGACAAAAAGTATGCGGAGGTTTACCGTGAAAAAGTAAACTGGCAGCAGGAGCTGATCAAGGCGCAGGAGGCCGAACTTGAGCTCTATGGAGAAGTGAGAAACTATTGAGTATGACATCATAGATTATAAAAAATAAGGAGGATGAATCATGAAAAAGACAGTAAAAATCGTTGTGGCGATGGCTTTGATTCTGAGCTTATGCCTGCCGATGATCAACGGAGGAAAGGCAGAGGCCGCGAGAGCAGGGTATTATTTCACCTATAAGGGAGCCAGCATCACGATGGGAAGCAAGGCAAAGAAGTTTCTGAAGAAGGCCGGTGATCCGATCAGCAAAAATAAAAAGAAGAGCTGTGCCTACAAAGGGTATGATTACACCAGGAAGTATCCGGGATTTACACTTTCTACGTATACGAACAGCTCTACCGGTCCGGAGATCGTTAACTGCATCACATTTCTTGACGGAAGTGTCAGCACAAACGAAGGGATCCATATCGGAAGCACGGAGTCGGAGATGAAATCAGCGTATGGAGATGGTTCCTCGATCAGCGGGATCTATTCCTACGTGAAAGGAAAAACCAAGCTTCAGATTCAGGTGGTCAGCGGTGCGGTGAAACTGATCCGTTATGTAAAATTGAAATAAGGAGAAGGGATGTCAGCGAACAAGATGAAAACCATCGGAGTGATCGGTGGACTGGGACCGATGGCCTCGGTTTATCTGACGGAGTTGATCACAAGGATGGTAGAAGCGGACAGGGATCAGGAGCATCCCCGTGTGCTGACTTATTCCATCCCGGACACGCCGGACCGGACGGCTTTTCTGCTGGGAAAGAGCGATGAGAATCCTCTGCCGTGTCTTCAGGAGGCGGCGCAGATTCTGGAAAAGGCCGGTGCGGATTTTCTGGCGATTCCCTGCGTGACAGCTCAGTTTTTTCATGAAAAAATCCAGGAGAGTGTATCCATCCCCGTGCTTTCTCTGATCGCCGATGTGGCAGAGGAGGTTGAGTCCCTGGGAGTCCGCTCGGTCGGAATTATGGCCACCGACGGAACGATAAAAAGCGGCCTGCTGGAGAAGGATTTCACCAACCGCGGCATACGGGTAGTACTTCCGGAGGCGGAAGGACAGAAGGAAGTGATGAGCCTCATCTACGATATGGTAAAGACCGGTCGGATCGACGAGTACGAAGGGGCAAAGGAAGCTATCCGCCGGATGGAAACCCAGTCCGACAAATTACTCGCCCGGGGCGCCGAGCGGGTTATCCTCGGCTGTACGGAGCTCTCGCTAATCCGCCGCGAGATGTATCATCTGGAGCGGTTTCTGAAAAATAATGAATGGAAAGAAAATAACATCGACATCTTGGAAGTCCTAGCCCACCATGCTGTAAAGATGAGCGGGGCTAAAATCAGAAGTTGATGAAAAAGAGTTCAACGAGGAACGGCAGCAGTGTAAAGAATCGCGTTGATACGCCGATTCTTTACACCGCACTTTGAGAAACTGGGAGTGCCCTGATCCGACACGAGAAAACGCAGAGCGTCTTTCTCGTGCGGCGCGTTCCGAGCCACGGTCTTACCCCTTTATTCTCAAATAATTCTCACCGATTATCTTCCAGTCCATAATCTCAAACAACTTCGCTACATAGTCCGCCCTTAAATTCTTGTAATTAAGATAATACGCATGTTCCCATACATCGATAGCAAGGATCGGAATGAAACCGGTCCCTTCGCTGATGGGATTGTCCTGATTCGGGCTGGCTGAGACCATCAGGTCTCCGTTTTTGTCAGCAGACAGCCACGCCCAGCCGGAGCCGAACTGTCCCAGTGCCAACTTCGTCAACTCGTCCTTCAGTGCATCGAAGCTTCCGAATTTCTCATCAATCTTCGCCTTCAGCTCGCCGACCGGCGTATCGTTTCCCTCGGATGAGAGAGTGGAAAAATACAGATTGTGATTGTAGTAGCCGCCGCCGTTGTTCCGCAGAGCCTTTTTCAGACCTTCATCACTGACGGAGTCCAGGGTTGCCAGCAACTCTTCGATATCCTTGTCAGCCACGCCGGCTTTTTCCGCCGCGTCATTCAGATTTTTCGTGTAAAGAGCGTGGTGTTTTCCATAGTGTGTCTCGATCGTCAGTTTGTCGATTTGCGGTTCCAATCCGTCGGAAGCGTAGTTCAGTTTTACCTGTTCAAACATAATTGCCCTCCATTCTGAGTACCGGTTATCTAGATACATTTTCATCATAACACAATTACCGAGATCCATCAAGAGGTATCGGAAAAAACGGGAATAAGGATGGGATTTGACAACAAGCCCCTTTGTTTGATATAATATCCGGGTTCATTGACATGTTCAGAATGGAGGAAGACATGGAATACAATATGGAAAAACAGCACAAGCTGGGAAAACTTCATGCGCTTGAGAGGATCTGCCACATTCTGGATCCCGATTCTTTTCGCGAGATCGGTTCCGGGATCACGAATCTGGAAGACGCGTTTAATATCAAAAAAGGACAGTTTCCTTATGATGGTGTTATCACCGGATACGGAACCGTAAACGGACAGAAGGTGATGATCTATGCCGAGGATTTCACCGTGATCGGAGGAACCCTGGGAAAACAGCATGGGTTTAAAATCGCCAATGCCATCAAGCTTGCCATCGAGACCCGTTGCCCGATCATAGGGATCAACGATTCCGGCGGTGCCCGCAT
>JAFYBS010000135.1 GCA_017540125.1 Eubacterium sp. | reverse complement strand
GACCATATTACTTGTCTGTTTTTCCACCTGCTTCGTTGCCTTCACTTGCCGATGCCACCGCATCGACGCGTTCAGGCGCCTTGCAGGATGGAGAAAACATCCTGCGTAAATGGTCCAGGTATTTAATGTCAGCAGCACTAGCTTGCCGATGGCCCACATCGGCTGCGCTCGAAAGCCTTGCAGGAAGAAGAATCATTCTTCGTAAAATGGACTGAAAACTGGAGATAAAAATGAACATTAAAGAAGCGAAACAGGAGATCAAAAATACCGTTATTGCCTACCTGAAAAAGGAGCCGTCGGGGGACTATCGGATCCCGGCCATACGCCAGCGTCCGCTCCTTCTGATCGGGCCGCCCGGTGTGGGAAAAACCCAGATCATGGAGCAGGTGGCAGCCGAATGCGGGATCGGTCTGGTTTCCTATACCATCACCCATCATACCAGACAGACGGCAGTGGGACTTCCCTTTATCAAGGAAGAGGAGTTCGACGGCGAGATGCATACGGTGACGGAATATACGATGAGCGAGATCATCGCCAGCATCCACCGGGAGAGAAAGAGAACCGGCAAGAGGGAAGGAATTCTTTTTATCGATGAGATCAACTGTGTGTCCGAGACGCTGGCACCGACGATGTTGCAATTTCTCCAGTGTAAAACCTTCGGCAATCAGGAGGTGCCCCGGGGCTGGATCATCGTGGCTGCCGGGAACCCACCGGAGTATAACAAATCCGTTCGGGAATTCGATGTGGTCACGTTGGATCGTGTGCGGCAGATTCCCATCGAGGCGGATTACGGAGTGTGGAAAGAATACGCGGCCTCGAAAGGAACTGTGTCGGAAGATGCGAAAGGCAATTCGCAGCGGGGAACAGAAGCGCATCCATCGATGGAATCCATGCGGATCCACCCGGCTATCCTGGCCTATCTGGACATCCATCCGGAAAACTTCTATCGGATGGAAACCGACACTGACGGAAGACACTTCGTCACGGCGAGAGGCTGGGAGGACCTCAGCAATCTCCTAACCTTATATCACGAGGAAGGCATCCCGGTGACGGAGGGTGTGATCTATGAATACCTGTCCCACCACGAGGTGGCCGAAGACTTCGCCTCTTACCTGGAAATGTATTTCAAGTATGAGGAAGAATATCCGATGGACCGGATCCTCGACGGAGATGTCCCGTCCGTGATTTACGAGCGCTTGCTGAAAGCCGACTTCGACGAACGGGTATCAGTGGTACAGCTTTTATCAAAAGCCTTACTGAACCGGATAAGGGCCGGCGAAGGCGCTTCTGCCGCCATGAAAAACGCATTTGAATTCATGGAATCCGCCTTCCCCCGTGGTGAAGAAATGACCTTATTTGTAACCGAGCTCACCATCACGACGGACGCCGTTATTTTTATGGCGGAACACCCCAGCGAAGAATATCTGAAATACAGTGAGGAGCTCATGATCGGTAGTCGCCGGGGACAATTATTAGAAGTTCTCCGAGCCGGTAAGCAATCATGATGATCAACAGGAGGTCAAAATGAAGAAAAGAATAACAGCAGTATTTCTTGTAGTAATCATAGCGTTTTCACTCACCGCCTGCGGTGAATCCGAGCCAACGCCGGCTGCCACGGAAGAAGTCTCCGACGCTCCGGAAGAGTCCGCCACCGAGGAACCATCCGAGTCTGACACTGACGAGACTGCAGACTCGGATGACACTTGCAAGTACGCCGACCAATCCCCTGAGGACGTTCTGAAAACCCTGACCCTGGAGCAGAAAGCCGCCCAGATGGTTCAGCCCGCCATCTACGAGATGGCCGACCCGAATGCTATGATGGAGGAGGCAGACTACGGAAGTGTTCTCTCCAAGTCACAGCCCCTGGCGTTTTACGACTGGGCCTATTTGGTGGACGAGTTGCAGAAGGCCGCACTGTCTTCGGAAGCCGGCGTGCCCTTCATTTATGGACAGGACGATGTCCATGGCGTAAACTACTGTTTGAACAGCGTCCTCTTTCCGCATAACATCGGGATGGGAGCCACAGGCGATGCCGACCTGATGAAGGAGGTAGGACTGATCACGGCAGATGAGGCGAAGCTCTGCCATATGCTGTGGAACTTTGCCCCCTGTGTGGCGCAGTCGGTCGACCCCCGATGGGGCCGCACCTACGAAAGCTACGGAGCGGATTTGGAACTCATCAAAAAACTCGGGACGGCATACACCGAGGGTTTGGTCGAAGGCGGTGTGGTTGCCTGCCCGAAGCATTATTTCGGAGACGGAAATGTCAAATACGGTACCGGAGAAAAATCGGATGTGGATCGTCTGATCGATCGTGGTGACGCACAGCTGTCCG
The DNA here is from genome assembly GCA_017540125.1 of Eubacterium sp. Taxonomy (GTDB): domain Bacteria; phylum Bacillota; class Clostridia; order Lachnospirales; family Lachnospiraceae; genus Eubacterium_F. The sequence continues at coordinate 11,440 of JAFYBS010000135.1, read as the reverse complement.
AAAAAGAAATCGAGGATTTGCTTTCTGTTTATCAGGCACAGATCGATGCCGGCGCGCAGACGATCATGATCAGTCATTCCGCGTTGAACGGCGTCAAAATGCATGAGAACGCCGAATACATCATGAAGCTGAAAAATGAAATGGGATTTAAAGGGTTCATCGAAAGTGACTGGAATTCCATCGAGAACACATCACCGACGACGTATGAGGATCAGGTTGTCACTTGCGTCAACGCGGGTCTCGATATGCTGATGGAGGTGAGCCGTTACGATGAGGCCAGACAGATCATCGTGGACGCGGTAAACGACGGCAGGATTGAGCAAAGCCGTGTGGATGACGCGGTCCTTCGTATCCTCACTGTCAAGAAAATATCGGCCTTTTCGAGGATCCGATGCTGAAGAATATGAAGACGGTACAGACCGAGACCGGTTCGCAGGAATATCGCGAGGTAGCGGAGCGGGCCGTCGAGGAGAGTCTGGTCCTTCTGAAAAATGAAAACAAGGCCCTTCCCCTGAAGAAAGGAACCAAGGTCTATATCATCGGACCGGCGGCCAACAGTGAGCGGGCGCAGTGCGGCGGATGGACCCTCGACTGGAATCAGAGTCCGGATGAGAATATCGAGGGTGTGACTTCCATCGAGGAGGCCTTCGATGAGTTTGCCGCCGACTATGGTGTGGAGGTCGTCTACGACAGCAAGGATGCCGATGTGGTACTGCTGGCGGTGGGCGAGCAGGCCTATGCCGAGTGGAACGGTGATACGGAAGATATGGAACTGTGCGGCGCATTGGGGCTGGACGGAAATCAGGATGCTATCGATGAAGCAAAGGCATTACAGAAAAAAGGAAAGAAGGTTGTTGCCTGCATCATCGCCGGCCGTCAGGTGATCATCGAGCCCTATGAGAAGCAGTGGGACGGCATCGTTATGTGCTACCTGCCGGGTTCCGAAGGAAAAGGAATTGTCGATGTCCTCTGCGGACAGAGTAAATTCACCGGCAAACTCCCCAGCCCCTGGTACAGCAGTGTGGACCAGATCGGTACAGATAAATGCCGCTGGAAGATCGGCTACGGCCTGACCGCATGACAGAAAACATGATTACCGATAAAAACTCCAGTAATTGATTTTTGAAGTCAGGCGTGGCGCTCGAAAAATGCCTCCAGCTTCGCAAGCAGGCCCTCTTTATCAATGGTTTTCAGCAGGTAATCGGCAGGCTCGAGATTTACGACGGAAAGGACGCTGTCCTTGTCTCCGTGGCTCGTGAGAAACATCACCGGGATTCTGCCGGTGTCCGAATCATTTTTCAGCATGGCAGCCACCTGCGGGCCGTTTGCGATTGGCATTTCATAGTCGAGAAGAACGAGATCCACCTTGTTTTTTGTCAGCTGTGAGATTGCCTGCACGCCGTTGTTTGCCATGCGGACATGGTAGGTGTTGCCGAGCCACTCTCTCACTGTCCACATATAGGTCAGGTCATCATCGACGATCATGATGGTTTTCTTTCTGTTCTCGCCTGAATTTTTCTCCAGATAGTTACTGACATTTTTCATCAGCAGATCGATATCCAGAGGGCGCATGTAGCACTCGAGGATGTTCTGCTCCGGGATGATTTTTTTCACGGCATTGTACTGGTCGAGCTCGCCGATCAGGATAAGGCCCAGGTCGCGGTCGCTTACGACATCTTTTAAGTAGACCAGTGTGTCGGTAATCTCTTCCATTCCCTCGCTCATATAGAGGATCAGTAGTTCGGTCTGAACACTCTCATCATCCAACGCCGTTTCGATTTCTTTGATTTTTGCATGTAAAAATGAGGTTTTGATCCCGTTCCCTGCGAACTTGGAAATCAGGCTTTTCGCTAAAAAACTTTCCGTCACGCTGATGATCATAACCTGTCCGGTTTCGTTATTATTATTCATGTTCTTACTCCTTCTATTATTCCTTTGACAGTGCTTCCTCTGCCTGCGCCCGGATATCATCCCAATTCATCTCGAGGCACATTGCCCGTATGGTCTGGATCCTCTTTTCATCATCCTCGGGCAACTGATAATTTCCCAAGTCGTTTAATAACTCATCCATCAGATCGAAATCCATACTGCCTGCGATCTCGATGATTGTCTGATAGGCTTCTCGCAGCCGTTCATCACCAAGTGGTGTTTTGGTTTTCTCTTCCGGCTGAAGGGGGCAGAGTGAATGTGCGAGACTCCGGTACTGAGTGAGCAGTTCACCGGTGTGTGCCGAAAGAAATGCTTCATTTCCCTGATTTCCGGCATCCTCCAGCTGTCTGGCCAGATCGGACAGTGCAGTAGCTCCGATAATTCTCGCAGAGCTCTTCAGTGCATGAACCTTGATGGTGTAGTCTTTGATGTTATTGTCAGTGTACAGTTGCTCGAGTTCATCCGCTTTTGCTCCTGCCGTTCGATAAAATACAGTGAGGATAGAAAGATATCCATCCGGCGAGCCGCCGTTCTTTACTCCCTGTTCCACATCGATCTCCGGTATGTCGTAGAGCCAGTTGGGAATGGCGGTTGCTTCATCCGTGGAAGTTCCGGCATCCGTCGGCGTCGCTTCTTTTATTTTATCATCCGGAAGCAGATTATACAATAGCTTTTCCAGTTTTTCTCCGTCTACCGGCTTGGACATATAGGTCGTGAAGCCGGCTTCAAGATATAGTTCCCTGGCACCGGATACAGCATTTGCGGTCAGTGCAACCGCCGGTACGGATGCGTTTCTATCGGATTTTTTCAGAGCCCTCAGTGTTTCAATCCCGTCCATGCCGGGCATCATGTGATCGATGAAGATGACATCATAATCAGTCTCAGCAGCTTTAGTTAGTGTTTCCGGACCGGATGTCGCCGTGTCGATTTGAATCTGAGTTTGCTTGAGGAGGTTCTCGATCACGGAGAGATTGATCTCTGTGTCATCGACGACAAGGATCCTGGCTGACGGTGCGTGGAAGAGCTCATGATACACCTCGATACTCCCGTCCGTATACCGATCGGAATAATCGCCGATCCCATCCCAGTCGCAGACCTCTTGCTCCACAGCAAAGGAAAACTCCGATCCCTTTCCGTATTCACTCTCAACCCGGAGGGCACTTCCCATCAACTCCAGCAGTTGAACGGTGATACTCATTCCGAGACCGGTTCCCTCGATAGTGTGATTCCGGTTTTCCTCAAGGCGCGTAAACTTGGTAAAAAGCTTTTCCATATCCTCTTCCTTGATTCCGATACCGGTGTCCGTTATCTTCACCTTCAGAAGGATAGATTTATCATCTGTTTTTTCAAAAGATATTTGCAGAGTAACGGTTCCGGACTCGGTATACTTCACGGCATTTGTCAGAAGATTCAATGCACACTGGCGCACGCGGATCTCATCTCCGATGAGCAGGTTCGGTGTTTCGGAATCCACATCGATTTCCAATTTGAGTCCTTTTTTTTCAGCTCTGTTACGGACCATATTGACCAGATCATTGATCATCGAGGACAGGTCATACTGCACCGGGATGATTTCCATTTTTCCCTCTTCTACTTTCGACAGATCGAGGATATCATTGATGAGAGAAAGCAGCGTCTTTCCGGCGGAAAGTATGTCTGCGGCGTATTTTTTTGTCTGTGTTTCCCGGCTCTCGCGAAGGATCATTTCGTCCATACCCAGCACGGCGTTAATGGGGGTACGGATCTCATGGGACATATTGGCCAGAAAGGAAGACTTCGCCCGGTTCGCCCGGTCTGCGATAGCCTTCTGTTCACGAAGTTCGGCCATATATCGGAAGTCATCAGTTTTGTCCACGAGCGAATAGATCGTGCCGACTTTTTCCTCACGATAAGTCAGGCTATTTTTCTCGATATCATAGAATCGGTCCCCGCGAACGATACAGTCATTCAGTTCCATCTTTTTTTTGATCACATCCAGCACATCATTTGGCTGTTCGGTGATGTTCGGAAACATTTCCATGAGTGGCTCATTGTAATACTGTACGATTCCGTCAACATCCGTCGCAAGTATCCCCTCGGCCAATCGGTCGATCACGAAATCACGAGCGATTTCAGTGGTGCCAAGCAGGTCATAACGGACGATGGCAAAAAGCGTGATCATCGTACCGATCGCATACCCTAACATCGTGATATCATATTCATAGGTGATATCCCCCAGACCGATGATCTGACCGAGAAAGAAGAGTGCCTGAACAATGACGGAAATGAGGACCACCCGAAGGCGCTTTTTTCCGATTCCTTTTTTGGCCTTTCGGAGACTCCGGATCAAAAATAGAATCGCGACCAGGATATATATCACCTGCAGCGTCATAAAAATGATATAGACGACACCTTTCTCATGCGTTAGTTTAGGAAAGAGCCCACCGGTTGCAAACTGCATCTTCCGATAGTAGAGAGTGTTGTTTTCAATCAGGAAAATGATGATGTAGGTAACACCGTGGATCACGACGAGTATGTTTTTGACCACCGATGGAATTCGGTTTCTGGTAAACTCTGAGACAAACAGGAGTAAAAACAATCCAAACCACACACGCCCCAGGTAGGAAATCTTCAAACCTGCCACAAAGGCGTCTTTGGACTTTGATGTCATCTCCAGAAGGTAGCCGAAGTTGTTGATCAGCATCGCAACACAACTCATGAAAAGATAAGTGTGGGCTGGCTTATTCCATTTCCTGACTACGATCCAGCTCTCGATAAAGACGGCCGCTATGCTTATGTACTGGACGGCCAGTAGCGTTTCTTTCATAATAAATGATAACTCCTTTTATTCCGAATACCATGGCAGTTTGCGTTCATTTCGACACCTTGACCATTATACACCTTTACCGGCTTTTTCGTCAATCAGAAACCAAATATGTATTATTTTAGCCGAACGACACTTGAAAAATGGACGAAATTCTGTTACAATACTACGAAAAGGAAATCGGCATGTTTGCCGGAAGAGAGAAGTTGCTGAAAATATCCAATTCCTGTCATTTATTCGGGTGGAAGCATACCACCCGAGGGTGATTTATGAAGTTGCATCAGCTGGAAAAATGATTACCGACAAAAACTCCAACAATCCATATTGTCAAAAGAAAAGGAAAAAGTGGCCCTTCGTCGTCGGAGGGGTCTCGCTTTTCCTTTTTATTGTTTATTGGGTTCTCGTATATTTCCTTGTCAGCGCAGCGCTGGTGCCGTCCTTCATGAAAAAACTGGATGCCTTTTCCGAAGTGACGGAGAAAGGGATTGCCGGACAGGTACATACCACGGAGGTTCAGGAGAATCACCGGAAAGCAATCGAAGAAACGAACAACTGGCTGAAGACGGTGAAGCATAAAAAATACCGGATCACCTCCCGTGATGGTTATGAGCTGGTGGCGATGGAATTCGAACCGGAGCCGGTAAGCGGAAGTGCTGTGGGGACAGAAAAGACGGAGAAAGAATCGGAGTCGTCATCGGCAGGGGTGAAAAAGAACGAGCATACCGACGCCCACAACTGGGTGCTGGTCCTCCACGGCTACACCGGCTGGAAGGAGGAGATGTATCCCTTTGCCATGGAATATGTCAAGAGGGGGTATCATGCCCTGGTGCCGGATTTGCGATGTCAGGGGGAGAGTGACGGTGACTTCATCGGGATGGGATTGACAGACAGCGTGGATTGTCTCCTGTGGCTGGAGGGGATTCGAAAGCTTGATCCCGAGGCACGGGTCGTGATCCACGGACAGTCGATGGGAGCAGCGACGGCGCTGATCATGTCCGGGATGTCGGACCTTCCGTCATACGTCCGGGCCATCGTATCCGACTGCTCCTATACGGATGCCTACGAGATGTTTGAAGCGAAGATCGGGGACTGGTTTTCTCTGCCCGCCTTTCCCCTGGTGGATTCCGCCCGGTGGATGCTGATGCTTCGGGGCGGGTATGATCTGTATTTTGCTTCCGCCATCGATGCCGTAAAACGCTCGCATACACCGACGCTCTTTATCCACGGAACGGATGATCAGATGATAAGCCCGGAGATGTCCCGTGAACTGTACGATGCCGAAGCCTGCGAGAAGAAGGAATTATTGCTCGTGGAGGGCGCCGGCCATGCCCAATCTCAGGACAAAAACCCGGATTTGTATTATGAAACGATATTCCGTTTCCTGGAATAAAAATTATTGCGAAAGTGAGCCATTTCTGATACAATGGAATAGTGATTCCTGACATGTCAACCGCTTCGGTGCAGGGCGGAACGGTTGATGGAGAGCTCGGGAGAATTGGGAGGGACAGATGGATAAACGGAAAAAGAAGAAAAAACTCGGCAGCGCTCTGTTCACGGTTGAGACGCTTTTTATCGTAGGACTGTGTTTGATCCTCGGTCTGGTCGGGTATTTTACGATCCGTAAGATGCTGTATCACCGGTATGAGTTCTATCTTGAGGATACGCTGGATTTTGTCAGTTCGGTCATCGATGTGGACGATTTGGAGCAATGCATGGAGACCGGTGTCAAGTCGGAGAAGTATCAGGAACTCCAGGCCTTTCTCGATAATTACAAGGATCATAACCGGATTTCCTATGTCTATGTGATCAAACCGCTAAACGACAGCGACAACGACAACATCATGAACGTGATTGCCGGCCTGTCCACCTGGGAGAAGGAGAACCGGCCCGAGAACGAGGTGGGGTTGAACGAACTGACGGGCAACTCTTACACGCCGGAGGTGGCGAAACTCTATCTGGAAGCGGCTGATAAGATCGGGGAGTATTCTTTTTTTGAGGATCATACCGAGGAATGGGGAACGGCCTATACCGCTATTCTGCCGCTCACGGATTCAAGCGGAAAGTATGTAGCCGAATTGTGTGTGGATATCCAGGTCGATGATATCGGTGAGACTCTCCGGAACTACGTCCTGATTGTGGTTGTCGTCCTGATCGTTTTGTGTGCGTTAAGTATACTGGGAAATATTCTCTGGTTACGAAAGAGGATCCTGACCCCTCTGGCGTCACTGGGCGAGAGTATGAGATTGTTTGCGGATTCCAGCCATGTCATGACAAGTGATGCCATCGAAGTCCGGGATCCGGATATCCATACCGGCGATGAGATTGAGACCCTCTCCGTGCAGATGGTGGATATGATGAACCGGCTGAACGATTTTGTCAGACAGGTTTTGACTATCACCGCCGAGAAGGAGCGGATCGGAGCGGAACTGGATATTGCCACGAAGATGCAGGCAGATATGCTGCCGAAGGATTTTCCGAAACGCGAGGATCTGCAAATCTATGCCACCATGGTTCCGGCGCGGGAGATGGGAGGAGATTTTTACGACTTTTTCATGATTGACGACGATCATGTGGGTCTGGTGATGGCGGATGTTTCCGGCAAGGGTATCCCGGCAGCCATGTTTATGATTATCGCAAAAACACTGCTCAACATCCGTACATCGTCACCGGGCACACCCGCCGAGATGCTGTGGGATATCAACAATACGCTGTGTGCGGACAATCCGTCCGAGTTATTTGTTACGGTTTGGTTCGGTATCCTCACACTTTCCTCCGGTGAACTCGTCTCAGCGAATGCCGGCCATGAGTATCCGGTCTTGCTGCACGACGGAGGTGAGTATGAGTTATTGAAAAAGGATGAGAACATGCCTCCGCTTGCTACGGAAATGAATATACAGTACCAGGATGAGACGATCATACTTCACAAGGGCGACCGATTGTTCCTGTACACCGATGGAGTTCCCGAGGCAAAATCTCCGGATAGTCGCCGGTTTGGACTGAACAACATGTTGACGATCCTCAATCAGAACCGGGACAGATCGCCGGAAGAATTGTTGATGACTCTTCAAAAGAAGATTAATGAATTCTCGGGCGAGGACAATCTGTTCGATGATGTGACGATGATGAGTATCGTTTGGAACGGGTAATGAGGTAACAGAGAATGGCTGGATATCAATCTTATACCGAGGCAGTGACGGCTGCGCTGGATGGCAGGCAGGATGCTTTTTCCTGGTTATATGAGAAAACCAGCAAAGAGAAGTATTACATCGCCATCAAATACATGAAGGATCCGAATGACGCTTCGGATGTCCTTCAGGATGCCTACATAAAGGCGTGGAAGAGCCTGGGAAGTTTGGACGAACCGGAGAAGTTTCCGGGGTGGGTCGGCCAGATTGTGGCGAACACGGCACTGTCTGCCCTCAGAAAAACGAGACCGGTTACTTTTTCCGACATGTCGGGTGAGAATGAGGAAGGCGATGAATTCGTTTACGACATCGAGGATGAGGCCATCGATCGTCAACCGGAACTGAACTATACGACAAACGAGAGACAGGAGATCATCCGCTCCATGATCGATTCGCTCACGGATGAGCAGCGGCTGTGCGTGATGATGTATTATATAGAAGAAATGTCGGTGAAGGAAATCGCCGAGACACTGGGATGCTCGGAAAACACCGTCAAATCACGCCTGAATTACGGACGAAAAAATATCCGTCAGGAAGCAGAGGAGTTGAAGAAAAAGGGCTACAACTTCTACAGTATCGCACCGGTACCTCTTTTGCTTATTCTGCTTCATTCCGAGCTGGCCTCTGCCCTCGGAGTGACAGCCGCGGCCGGTGGTGCTGTGGCGACAGGTGCTGCGGTAGGTGTAGCCGGTGGTGTAGCGGCGACCGGAGCTGCGACGGGGTTGGCCGGCGGATCGGTCGCTACGGGAGCAGCGGTTGGTCTGGCCGGCGGAGCAGCAGCAACCGGAGCGGCAGCCGGACTGGCCGGTGGATCGACAGCGACCGGAGCAGCAGCGGGTCTGGCCGGTGGTGTGGCAGCGACCGGAGCGGCAGCGGGATTGGCCGGAAAGGTGGCTGTGACCGGAGCGGCAGCGAATATGGCCGGAAAGGCAGCGGTGGCTTCGGCAGCAACCGGGGCGGCAGCGGGCGTGGCAGGGAAGGCAGCCGGTGCCGCGACAGGAGCAGTGGCCAGTACGGCATCCGGTATCGTCTCCTCGGCAGCAGGAACGGTGGGCAATATCGGGAAATCCGTTACGTCAAAATCGCATAAACCGGGAAAGTCAGAAAAATCGAAAAAATCAGAGAAGCCGAAAAAGGCAGAGAAGCCAAAAAAGTCAGAGACACCGGAAACACCGGAGGAGCCGGAAACTCCCAAAAGGGATGTAAAAGAGAAGGCGGCCAAACAAAAGAAGGCTTCCGGAAACCCGGAACCGGCCAATCAAAATGTGGCCCAAAAAAAATCTTCTTCGGGAGTAGTCGGAAAAACAGTAGCCGGCGTACTGCTGATAGCGGCGATGGGGGGAGCAGGTTACGGTTCCTACCAGTTGATGGATCATTTTTTTGGAAAACCCTCCGAAAGTGTGACGGCACCGGTGAGTACACCGACACCGTCTCCGGAAGTGAAAAAGAAGAAAAAGAAGGAGACAAGTCATGTATTGTATGAACTGCGGCAGACAGATTCCCGAGAATGCTGATTTCTGCCCATATTGCGGGATCGCCCGACGGGGCGGTTATGCCTATAACGAAGAAAAACCACCCCGAAAATCACCGTTCAGAAGCAAATCGTTCTGGGTAATCTTTTTTCTGGGGGTGGTTCTTTCCGCTGCCGGCGGTGCCGGTTTCTGGATCATGCAACACTGGCTGTAGAAAAGGGTTGTTGATCGGTCAACCCGTCACCTTGTCGATAACCTGCTTGGTAAGGTTCTCGATTTTTCTCACTTCCTCGAAGAGTAACTGAGAGGATTCGGCCTGACCTTCCTGAGATTGATCCTGCTCCTCGAGCTTGGATTCCATATTGGTGATGTCCGTCTCGAAGCGTTTCACGATATCGAGTATCTTCTCGGATGAAGATTTGGTATCGCCGGCGAGAACTCCCATCTGGGATGCTACCACGGCAAATCCTTTGCCGGCCTCGCCGTTGCGGGCTGCCTCGATGGAAGCGTTGAGAGCCAGCATATTGGTATTGTTGGAGATCTTCTGTATTTCTCTGGCGAAGGTCTGGATTTCCATGATATTGGAATTGATCTTTTCCGTCAGCTCGCGGATGTATTCCGACACTTCGCGGATGGTTCCGCCGAATTTGTCAAACTGTGTCATCTCGCCCCGGACAACGTCGATGGACTCCAACAGCTTATCGGATATGTTTTTCGTGAAGGTCTCGGTCTCCAGGCTGATGGCGATTCCCATCGTTCCTACGATGTCCCGACCGTCTTTGATGGCGATAGTGATCGCCTTGAAGGCAAATCCGTAGACGTCGGCCGGACAGATCTGCTCCAGCTTTTTCCCGGTAGTGAAGCTGGTCCACATCGGGTCGTCGTGCGAGAGCTTGTCTCCGATATGGATGTCGGCGACCATCTTATCACCCGGCCAGTAGGCCAAGAACTCCTCACCGTTGGTGATACTCATCATGATGTCCATACCGAGGGCATCCTTGATTACCGGAATCGTCCGGATATATTCCTCAAGTACGCTGTTTGTTTTTGTTTCTTCCATAATGTCTTCCATAATACATCCCCCTCAAGTGTATTCTGAGTAAAAATCGAATCCCGAAAACGGATTCAAGTAGTGACAAGATATATGATAACCTAAAAAAAGGTATATTGTCAAGAAAAATAAGTTTTTGTTGGACATTTGTTGGACATAGCGTGTTATGATGGGCGAGGAAGATGAAAAAATCGGAAAACACCGGAGGTATGAAAGCATGAATGATACGAACATGATCGAATGCGATGTTTGCTTTCATCACTGCCGGTTGGGAGAAGGAAAGACCGGGTTCTGCAAGGGCAGGCGATGCGTGGACGGAGTGATACGTCCTATCGGCTACGGCCGGTTGACAGCGCTTGCCCTGGATCCGATCGAGAAAAAACCATTGAACCATTTTTATCCGGGAAGTATGATAATTTCGGTAGGGGGATTCGGGTGTAATCTCGCCTGCCCTTTTTGTCAGAATTACGAGATTTCACTTTCGGAGTACAGTATATCGGAAGCGGAAGTTCTGACCGGTGTCGATGATTTCGGGGATGCGTCGGAGAAAAGCAGGACGGTCGGACACCGGTCCCTTGACAACTTTACCAGGTACTATCCGCCGGAGGAGCTGGCGGATATCTGTGAGTCCTACCGTGCGGAAGGAAACATCGGGATAGCCTTTACCTACAACGAGCCCACCATCAATTACGAGTACATTCTGGATGTGGCGAAGCTCATACACGAGCGGGATATGAAGACGGTGCTGGTGACCAACGGAAGCGCCTCCACAGCCATTCTGAAAAAACTGTCACCCTTTGTCGACGCGATGAATGTGGATTTGAAGAGTTTCGATGAAGAGTATTATAATAAGGTACTTCATGGTTCGCTGGAGGCGGTAAAGGAGTTTATCCATGAAGCGTTGAGCTTCTGCCATGTGGAGGTAACCACTCTCATCATACCGGGAGAGAACGACTCCGAAGACGAGATGAGGCAGATCGCTTCCTGGCTGGCCGGGGAG
>JAFYBS010000134.1 GCA_017540125.1 Eubacterium sp. | reverse complement strand
TGTTAGCAAACGCCCGTCACTGCAGGGATTCAAGCTGTTCACTTAATGTTTCCCATTCGGTCATCGCTTCGTCTAGGTCGCTGTTTATCGTGTTACGTTGGTTCGTAAGCTCTGTAAGCTTGGGAAGGTCGGTGCCGACGGCAGGGTCGGAGAGGGCTTCATCGATCTCGGATAAAGAGACTTCCAGATCGGCGATGCGAGTCTCGACCTCGGCGTGGGCGCGCTCGAGGCGGCGCTTCTCGGCCTGTTTTTCCTTGTCGGCCAGCCAGTCAGATTTGGAGGAGGAGGTCTCTTTTTCCGGCTCCGGATTGGCAGTGGATTCGTCCGGGATATCCTTCCGTTCTTTTTTCTTCTCCATGTAGTAGGAGTAGTTCCCTTTATAATCGTAAAAATGTCCGTTTGACAGCTCGAGGATGCGGGTTGCAGTCCGGTCAATGAAATACCGGTCATGCGATACACAGATCACGGTTCCCGTATAAGAGTTCATTGCGTTTTCCAGAATCTCCCGGCTGATCATATCCAGATGGTTGGTCGGCTCGTCCAGGAGCAGAAGGTTGGCCTCGGAAAGCATCAACTTGGCCAGGGATACACGGCCTTTCTCGCCTCCGCTCAGAGATGCTATTTTTTTATACACATCATCTCCGCGAAAAAGAAAGGCGGCCAGCGTGTTTCGGATCTGTGTGTTGTTCAGGTAGGGATAGTCATCCTGGATTTCTTCGAACACCGTTTTTTCATCATGCAAAATCCCATGTTCCTGATCGTAGTAGCCTGCTTCCACACCGGTTCCGAGGGTGATGGTTCCGGCCGTGATGGATTCGGTGCCGTTTATCATTCGAAGGAGTGTGGTTTTTCCGGTCCCGTTATCACCGATAACAGCAACCTTTTCTCCCCGTTTGATTTCGATATCGGTATCGGAAAAGAGCGTATTTTTATCAAAGGATTTGGTTAAACCCTGTACGGAGAGAACGTCATTTCCGCTGATGACGGCCGGTTCCAGGGAGAGCCGCATGGAAGGATCCTGATCGGACGGCTTTTCGATGCGTTCGATCTTGTCCAGCATTTTCTCCCGGCTTTCCGCCCTTCGAATGGATTTTTCCCGGTTAAAGGATTTCAGTTTCTCGATCACTGCTTCCTGATGTTTGATTTCCTGCTGTTGCTTTTCGTAGGCATGTCGGAGTGATGTTTGGAGGACCTCCTTCTGGGACATGTAGTCTGTGTAATTGCCGCGGAAAGATCGGAGTGTTCCCTGATCCAGTTCCCAGACCGTGTTCACAAAACGATCCAGGAAATATCGGTCGTGGGATACGATGAGTACAGCGCCGGGGTAGGAGGTGAGATAGCTTTCCAGCCATTCGACCGAAGCGATATCCAGATGGTTGGTCGGCTCGTCCAGGATCAGCAGATCCGGTTTTGTGAGCAGAAGCTTTCCCAGCGCCACTCTGGTTTTCTGACCGCCGGACAGTGTGTTGATCACCTGGTTCATGGCTTCTCCGCCGAATCCCAAACCGTTGATGACACCCATCACCTGACTGCGGTAGGCATAACCGTCCTTTTGTTCAAAGTCCGTCTGTAGGCGATGATATTTTTCCAGGAGATCCGGTTCGGAAGAGGACTCCGAAAGACGGTTTTCCAGATTTCGCAGTTCGGCTTCCTGGTCCAGAAGGTCCTGCTTCACGGCGTAGAGTTCATCAAAAATAGTCCGATCGGAATGATATCCCAGTTGTTGCGGCAGATATCCGATGGTATACTCCCGGCCGCGCGCCACCGAACCGCTGTCGGTGTCTTCTTCCCCGACCAGGATTCTGAGCAGGGTGGTTTTCCCGATCCCGTTGACACCGATCAGGGCACATTTTTCTTTTTCCTGAATATGAAAAGAGGCATCGTGCAGTATAACACGATCACCAAAGCATTTTCCAGATGATCACCGTTCAGAATCATAACGTGAATCCTCCGTTTCGGGTTCTTTTTTCAGGATTCTACTATATTTTTGAAAGAACTGCAAGTATACCTTGCACCTTGTGTTTGTTTTTGATATACTGATGAAAGTATGGATTGTTGCAGTTGTAGCAGTGTGTTGTTTTCGTTTGAGGCGGGACGACGTACTGAGCAGGAGGTTGATTATTGTCTGATAAAAAAATATCTCCGGCCGTGATCCACCGACTTCCCAGGTATTATCGATACCTGAGCGAGCTTCTGGAGGAAGGGGTTGAGCGGATTTCATCCGGTGAGCTGAGTGAACGTATGCGTGTTACTGCCTCGCAGATTCGTCAGGATCTGAACAATTTCGGGGGATTCGGTCAGCAGGGTTATGGTTATCAGGTGGTTTCTCTGAAGGAAGAGATCGGACATATCCTGGGGATCGACCGTGGACATAGGGTGATCATTATCGGAGCGGGAAATCTGGGACGGGCACTGGCAAACTATCCCGGCTTTGAAAAACGTGGATTTGACATCGCGGGGATTTTTGATTCGGATCCGGATAAATGCGGATGTCCGGCGGGAAATCTGACGGTTCGAAACACGGAGGAACTCCCGGTTTTTCTGAGCAACACACCGGTGGATATAGCGGCTTTGACGTTGCCTAAGTCGGCAGCTTTGGAAGTGGCGGAGTCGCTGACCGATTTCGGTGTCAAAGCGTTTTGGAATTTTTCTTCGGCAGAGCTTCAGCATTCGGAGGTGCTGGCGAAAGCCGGTGCTGTGGTGGAGAATGTTCACCTGGCAGAGAGCCTGATGAGGCTTTCCTATGCTTTGACGGATCGTGACGGATTGGTGTGATTGGAAGAATCGTGATAGGATGAAAGGGGAAATATGAGATATCTTTACACGGGACAGGATGCCAAAAAAATAGATGAACATGCCGTTCAGGTGGTGGGGATGCCGTCCCTAGTGTTGATGGAACGGGCGGCGATGACGGTTGCCAAACTGCTTGCCGAGAGGGAAAGTGCGGATTCGCGTTTTTTGGCAGTGTGTGGTACCGGGAATAACGGAGGAGACGGGGTGGCGACGGCCCGGATCCTGCATGAGATGGGATATAAGGTGGCTGTTTCCATTGTCGGTTATCCGGATGCCATGAGCGAAGAGACCAAAAAGCAGACGGAGATTGCAGTCGGTTCACGTGTGCCTGTGATCCCCATGTCCGCAGTGAAGGATCATGAGTTTGATGTGATTATCGACGCGCTGTTCGGGATTGGACTGTCCCGACAGGTTACGGATGTTTACGAACAGATCATCCGGGATATGAACGACAGCGGCGCGACGATATACTCCCTGGATGTGCCGTCCGGGATTCATGCCGGAAGCGGTGATGTGATGGGAACGGCGGTACGTGCACGGACGACCGTGACTTTCGGTGTGAATAAGCTGGGGCTGATTCTTCACCCCGGTATGGAATACGCCGGTGAGGTGATTGTGGCCGATATCGGATTCCCGGGGGAAAGCATCCGGGCAATCGAATCTCCGTACTATTATTATGAGCCTTCGGATATCGCGAAGCTTCTGCCGGAGCGCCACCCCAGGACAAACAAAGGGAATTACGGGCATGTTCTGGTTGTGGCCGGCTCGAAATCCATGTGCGGTGCGGCTTATCTGACCGCAGCGGCTGCTTATCGTTCCGGAGCCGGACTGGTCCGTGTGATTTCGGATCCGGTTAACCGGAATGTTTTGCTCAGCCAGTTGCCTGAGATTC
>JAFYBS010000133.1 GCA_017540125.1 Eubacterium sp. | reverse complement strand
TGATTCCTCCTTACTGATGAATACCATTTCTTTTTAATTGTGAGGGGAAATCCATCACTCACTTCCTCACACGAATATAATTATAACCAATTTTGCCGAAATTTACAACAATTTTTTTAAAAAAATGTTAAATGACCTCTATTTGGCCGATTATTGCCGGTTTTTTCTTCGTCAAGTCCAACAAATTGTTCTCTGCCACCAGTATGACACAAGATTTTGGTATTCTGAAAAATACTCAGAAAAAGGGAGGGGTAAGCTATATGATGAATAATCGAAAAAACCGTACCCGATTGTGTATCCTTCTGACCGGAGGTCTCCTGGCCGCCGTGATCGGCTTCCGCCAGCCGGTTTTTCGGTCGGAAGCCCGGGATACCCATGCAACACTGGCCGACATTTATGATGATGACGGCGTCTTCGGATACGTCCGTTTTCACGATAACTCCGGAGAAAAGCATCGGAATCCCGCAAAAAAACAGGCCGACTCCTCCTCCGTTCCCTACCAAAACAGTGAAGTGGATAAACTGGGACAGGTCATGTCGGACCAGCTGAACGCTGCTTTCGGCTCGGGCATCGGAACCCGTGCCGATATCCAGTCCGTGTCGGCTGAGGAGCTTTCCCAGCTCAATGCCGACCTGAACCGTGCCTCCTCCGGCAACTGGAATTTCACGGATATCCGGTCCAAAATCACGTTTCAGATCCCGCGGGCCAGTTTTCCGGCTTCCGCTTTGGATTCCTCCACTTCCCTGTTCTATCTCGAACAGGCCATTTCCCGTTTTCCGAAGTTATGTTGTCTGTTCACACTGGCAGATCTGACTTTGGACAGTTCCTATGCAACCTTTTTGGTCTACAGTCCCATCGCCAAAGATGAGCTTCGTACCATCACACTTCAATACGAAAACACACTGAACGAGATCCTTCTGGTGATCAAAAACAACCCGTCGATGACAGAGACGGATAAACTCCTTTATCTCCATGATGAGATCGTAGCCATGACCGAGTATTCCACCGGCCGTACCGGGATTTATGCGCTGGATTGCACACCGGTCGGCTCGTTGATCTATAATCTCGCCGTATGTCAATCCTATGCCGCCGTATTCAACCAGGCAGCGTTGAGTGCGGGGCTTACCAGCTATGTGCTGGACAGCAGTTCTCACGCGTGGAACGCCGTGCTGCTGGGCGACAAATGGTACTATATCGACACCACCTGGGATGATACCAGACCTACGGGGCAGGGGAAAGACTACGTAAAGCATGACTATCTCCTGGTAAATGACGCCGTTGATGCCAACTTCACGGCTATGCACACATTGACCACGCTCTATAGCTCCCAGTTTTCCGGACTGACCTCCCAGCTGGGGAACGCCTTCCAGTCATTTTTCCCAAAGGAGAGAAAAATCACCTCACAGATGGGATATCTGGGCGGCTTATTCTATTTCTCGGAAAACAACTCGATCAAAAGTTGGGACCGGGGCAGTACCGTTAACACCTATTCCAACATTCCATCGGCTTCTGCCAGGAGAGTTGCCGTCGCCAACCGCCTGCTCTATGTCAGCGGAAGCGACGGGCTTTATCAGAGTAACGCGGACATCACGGCCCTGAACAAAGTGGATAACACGGCTTTCGTCGGAATGTACGAGGCGGCCAACCGTCTCTATGTATCTACGGGCGGTTCCTACTATATTTACTACGACGCCTCCACGCCTGCTACTTCCGCACAGCCGAATCCGGGCACGTCTCTCTCTCCTCTGATCACGCCCTATCCGCTGAACCCCTCCGGTTCCGCTAACCCCTCCGGATCCCCGGCAGCGACCTACGGAAAAATCCCGACCGTTCCGCCGATTTCTACCGGCTCGTCGAGCCCTTCCCCGACGGCACCGACTTCTTCTTTCTCTCCGAATCCGGGCACGACGACCATACCGCTCACTTCGGCGACTCCTACACCGACTGCGACCGCAACATCCGGAGAAACATCAAATCAGGATAACGCGGACTTCACACCGCCGCCGCAGACCACGATCAAAAAGATCAAAAATAAAAAGAGCCGCTCCGTGTTTGTCAAATGGAAAAAGGTGAAGGGATCCTCAAGATATCAGATCCAGTACTCCACCTCCAAAAACTTCAGTACCAAACAAATGAGAGACTCTCTGACGAACTCTGTAAAAATCGTCAATTTATATAAGAACAAAACCTATTTTTTCCGGGTACGGGCCGTAAAAATCCGCCGGATAGACGGTGTTATCCGGTACCGTTACGCCCCCTGGAGTTCGCGAAAAAAGAAACTGATCAAGATATAGTTTCCACCGCCGTCATCAACTGGTTATCGGAATCGGTTCCGAAATCCTCTTCCCCGCCGGTGTAGGCAACCTCCACATCCGGAGTCAATCCTTTTTCGTGGATGGACCGGCCGGTGGGAAGCAGATACTCACCGGTGGTGAGTTTGATCCCGCCCATTTCATCGGGGAGCTGATAGATGGATTGAACGATCCCTTTTCCGAAGCTTTTCTCTCCTACCAGGGGCACCATCTTCCGATCCTGCAAAGCACCCGCAAACACTTCCGAAGCTGAGGCCGATTTGCCGTTGATCAGGACCGCCATCGGTAAATCCAGCGATTCCTGATCGGTAGACTGATATATCGTATCCTTCTGACCTTTCCGCGTTTCTGTAAGCAGCTTTCCTGCCGGCAACAATCGATCCAAAACCGATATCACGGCGGAGAGAACTCCTCCCCCGTTGTTCCTGACATCCAGGACCAGGCCTTTCATTCCTTCTTTTTCCAACTCACTGATGGCATTTCGGAACTGATCCGGTGTTTCCCGGTCAAATCCCGCGATCCGCAGATATCCGATCCCGTTCTCCAGCATCCGGAAAGTAATCGACTGATTAATAATGGTTTCCGTAACTACCGTGATATCCATCCGGATTCTGCTTCCGTCGTCGGAGTCTCCGGCTTCACTTCCCGAAGCCGCGCTTCCGGTCGCCGTCTCTGTTCCCCGGAGAATGGTAAATACATGTTTCTCCCCCTCTTCTCCGTGGATTCTGGATACCAGATCATCGACCGAAAGGTCCTGAACTTTCTCGCCATCCAGGGCAACAATCTCGTCTCCCACCTGAAGTCCGGCTTTTTCTGCCGGCTTTCCGCTTTCGATTCTGGTGATATACTTCCTTCCCGTAGTCATATCCATGCCGACAGTACAACCGATCCCGACGTAATCTCCGCTTGTATGCTCTATGGATCGTTTCATCTCTTCTTCCGTCATATAGACCGAATAAGGATCACCGAGCGCGCTGACCATCCCTTTTCCTGCCATATTGGCAAATTCCTCGTCAGACGTGTCGGATTTCCAATAGTATCTGTCGATATACGTTTCCAGCGTTTTTGTCAGATCGTACACGGCATCTGCCGCCGGTGTCGTGGAAAAAGGATGCCAGCTAAACACGTCGCTGAGCAACATCAGAACAGCCACCAGGAGAATCCCGGTCGCAATTCCGGTCACATAGAGTCTCCAAAAAACACGATTCGGTGTTTTTTTCGCAGGCGGTTCTTCTTCATCCAAATCGACTACTTCGATTTCGGCCGGGTCTTCGGCCTCATCCCATTCGGTTTCATTATTATCGTTCATAACAGTCCTTCTGTATCAGAATTCAATGGTCTCCAGATACTTCATATACTTGATCACCATCAGCGCAATCTGAAACGTGATGGCATCATCAAACGTCTGGATGTCCAATCCTGTCATTTTTTGAAGCTTGTCCAGGCGGTAAACCAGTGTATTTCTGTGAATATACAATTCTCTGGATGTCTTTGAAACATTCAGGTTATTTTCGAAAAATTGATCGATGGTTGTCAGCATCTCCTCATCAAAATGGATGTCTGTCTCCTCACCGAAGATTTCCCGGATAAACATTTTGCACAAAGGAAGGGGCAGCTGATAGATCAATCGGCCGATTCCCAGGTTACTGTAGGCGATCACACGTCTTTCACCGTAAAAAATCTTCCCGACATCCAACGCCATTTTAGCTTCCTTATAGGAACGGGATACCTCCTTGAGATCATGGACCACGGTTCCGTAGGACACACGTGCATTCGTCATCGCTTCCGATTCCAGCATATCCACCATGGTCTGGGCGATATGATCGAGATCCCGGGCAGACTCCTCTTCTCCCATCTCATGGATCACGATGATGTCTTTCTCATCCACCGCCGTGATGAAATCCCGGCCGGTCGTAAACAGATTCCGGACAATTTCCATCACACCGGCATCTTTTTCTTTTTCTGTTTCCAGGAGAAAAACAACACGTCCGACATGCATCTCGATATGGAGTTTTTGGGAACGATTCAGGATATCGACAAAGAGAAGGTTGTCCAACAGGAGATTTTTGATGAAATCATCCTTGTCATATCTCTCCTTGTAGGCAACCAGTAGGTTATTCAACTGGAAAACGAGGATCTGACCGATCATCCGGGCAACCTTCGTATCGCCCTTAACCACAACGATAAACGCCAGCTGTCCGTCATCATAGACTTTGAAAAAGCTGCTTTTCAGCAAAACATCCTGTTCCTTTTCCGATCCGGCGAAAGCCTTGACGGCCGCGCTGAAATCCTCGGATCCTTTTCCCGCCCGGGCCAGAATGTTTGCCTCACTGTCCATGACCAGCATATCCGTATCCGTGATTTCCCTCATTCCCTCGATCGTATGCTGTATGATCTGATTTGATATCATATATCCTCCCTTACTACTCCCGATTTTTCTTTATTTCAGGCACCGTACAATCCACGTTTGTCAATCACGCGAACGGCCTTTCCTTCACTCCGGACAATCGTCTTCGGATCCACCAGCTTGACATCCGCCAGAATTCCCAGCATATTTTTCAGACCTGCCACCAGTTTTTTGGTCGCCTGTGCACGGTCAAATGTTTCATCGGCTGCCATGAACGGAGTCATCTCCACCTGCACCTCGATGTTGTCGTGATGTGCCTTATCCCTGGTAACGATGATCTGGTAGTTAGCCTGGAAGCCCTGGTTCAGAAGGACGGTCTCGATCTGAGACGGGAATACGTTCACGCCCTTGACGATCATCATATCATCACTCCGGCCGAGAGGCTTGGTCATCTTTACATGGGTGCGGCCGCAGGAACATTTTTCACGGGAAAGAATACAGATATCCCGGGTCCGGTAACGCAGAAGCGGAAACGCCTCCTTCGTGATACTGGAGAATACCAGCTCACCCTTCTCACCGTCCGAAAGCACTTCTCCGGTCTGGGGATCGATAACCTCGGCGATAAAATGGTCCTCGTTGATGTGCATACCGCTTTGTTCACAGCACTCATACGCAACTCCGGGGCCGGATATCTCGGTCAATCCATAGATGTCATAGGCTTTGATCCCGAGTGAGCTCTCGATCTCCCGGCGCATCTCTTCCGTCCATGCTTCCGCACCGAAAATCCCGGCTTTCAGACTCAGCTGATCCTTGACACCTCTCTCCTGCACTCCCTCCGCCAGGTACGCGGCATAGGAAGGGGTACAGCAAAGGATCGTGGATCCCAGATCCGTCATAAACTGAATCTGGCGTTCGGTATTTCCCGATGACATCGGAAGGGTCAGACTGCCCAGCCGGTGTGAGCCGGCATCCAGTCCGGAGCCCCCGGTAAACAGACCGTATCCGTAACATACATGAACCACATCATCCTTTGTTCCGCCGGCGGCAACGATCGCCCGCGCACAGCAGTCAGCCCACAGATCCAGGTCATGCTGGGTATAAAAAGCCACAACACGACGTCCTGTGGTTCCGCTGGTAGAGTGAATTCTCACACAATCCGTCAACGGTCTCGCCAAAAGTCCGTAAGGATATGCTTCCCTCAAGTCATCCTTCGTTAAAAAAGGAAGTTTGTGCAGATCCTCAATGGAGCGGATGTCCTCGGGACGAACCCCCTTGTTTTCCATCCGATTCCGATAGTACGGAACATTATCATAGACATACCGTACCTGATTCGTCAGCCTTTCGTTTTGCCATTCCACGATCTGCTCGCGGGAAGCGGTCTCAATCTCCGGTTGAAAATAATTATTACTCAATTTTACCCCTCCATAAATCTGGTTATTCTCTGCCTATAGTATCCAAATAAGGGAAAAGGGCCGGCAAACCACTGCCGGCCCTCGTGTTATTTTCATAATCACAACTTAGTAACGTTTGCTGCCTGTGGTCCCTTCTCGCCCTGGATGACTTCAAACTCAACCTCGTCTCCCTCATCCAATACCTTGAAGCCTTCCATCTGCAAAGCCGAGAAGTGTACGAATACGTCTGTACCTTCCTCATCCGAGATGAATCCAAAACCCTTCTTCGCATCAAACCACTTAACTGTTCCCTTCATGTGTCTTTGCCTCCTACATACATAAAAAATAAAAAATTAACACAATCCTTACTTTACCATACTAGACCCGATATGTCAAGAAATCTTTTTTCCCCAAATCACAGGGTAATCAGCGTCGCATCCGCATAACCGGCCATAGTCTCGAGGATTCCCTGTTTCGGGCCGACGATAACCGCCAGACGATAGCAGTCATTGACCGCGTAACTCCCGGTGGCAAGCTTTGTTCCCTCGGCAAAAACAATCTGCTTCAGGCATTTACAGTGGTCGATCGAGTCGGAGTCCAGGTTCTTGATCGTATTCTCAAAGAACAGCTTTTTCAGGTGATCCGCGTGATGGAACGCTTCGCTCTTCACCCTTTTTACATGGGCCGGAACAGCGAACTCACTGCCTGTTTTCCCGGCCGGATACTCTCTCAATGTCTTTCCGCCGTCTTCATACAGAATTCCGTCGATCACAGGGTATTTTCCGGATGAGCTTCCCTCGTAAGCAACCAGATGATTGCATCCGGACAAGGCACTTTCGGAGAACTTCTCAATCCTTGACGGAATCCGGAACTTCGTGATCCGGCTTTCGGAAAATGCTTCGCCCGCGATCACTTTCACGGAATCAGCCATCTGCACGCTTTTCAGTTTTTCATTGTCCGCAAATGCTTTTTCGGCAATGTTGGTGACCCCGTTTTGGATCGTGACGCTCTTCAGGTTTTTCATGTCGGCAAAAGCATAATTGTGTATTTTTTCAGATCCAACGGTAACACTTTCCAGAAACCTGTTGTTTTCGAATGCATGGGACCGAATCATCTCTACCGAACCGGGTACCGTGTAGCTTTTCCCGGTTTTCGCCAGCGGATACTGAAGCAGCTTGGTTTTGTCCTTATCAAAAAGCACCCCTCCTGCGGAGCTGTAGTTTTTGTTCCCGCCGGAGACATTGATGGCCTTCAGACTGGAGCAGTCATTGAACGCACCGGGATTGACTCCCTTCACACTGGCAGGGATCGAAATACTTTTCAGTTTTCCGCATCCGGCGAAGACACGGTTTCCGATATAAGCGACTTTTCCCGGAAGATGAACCGACTTCAGATTCGTGTCACGAAAAGCGCTGTTTCCGATATACTGAAGATTGCCGGGAAACTTGATGGATTTCATGCCACTGTTTGCGAACGCACCGTCTCCGATTCCGTAAATCCGACTCGTCAGATGTACCTTTTTCAGATTACTGCATCCCCAAAATGCTTTTTTCTTAATGATCCTTGTGTTCTTGGACAAATTCACTGTTCTCAGCGCGCTACAGTTGTAGAAAGCATACTCGGGAACATTTTTCATCTTCCCTGAAATGCTGATCCTTTTGAGTGACCGGCATCCTTCAAACGCATTTCTTTTGAACACCGTTGATTTGCCGGAGAAAGTAATCGTAGTCAAATCGTTGCAATGCGAGAAGGTGCTCTGGCCGATCTGTTTTACCGAAGCCGGTATACGGATGGATTTCAAGGCAAAACAGGACGCAAAGGCATGGTCATCGATCTTTTCAATTTTACCTCCCAGCCGGATCGATTCCAGCTTGCTGCACCGGTTAAATGCGTACTCTCCGATCTTCCTGACGGAGGAGGGCAGATTAACTGACTCCAGTTTTTTGCATCCGGAGAACAAATAATCCTCAATCGACCGGATCTTGTTTCCCCCAAACGTCACCTCCTCCAGCTTGGAACAGCTCTCAAAAACCGAAGAACCCAGCTCCGTCACTCCATCGGGAATCTCCATCTTTTTCAGACTCTTACAGCCGTAGAAAGCATTATATCCGATGGTTTCCAGTGAATCCGGAAGCGTGATGGATTTCAGTTTACTGCATCCATGAAACGCATTGCTGTCAATCACCTTCAATGTCCCGGGAAGTGTGATGGATTTGATCTCGGAATCCATAAACGCTCCGTCTGCAATGACGGTAACCGGATACCCGTCAATCCGATCGGGGATAACCACGGAAGTGCTTTGGCCGTTATATCCGTAGATGACAGCGCCCTCTGCTCCCTGGTAGCTGTCCTCGATTTCGTAGTTGAACTCATCCTCTTCCCCGGATGCCGCGGATCCGGATGTCGCACCGCCGCTGACCGGGTCGGATTCCGCCAGCTTGATTTCACCGCTGATTTGCCTTTTATCGGCCTTTACAGCCGCTGCAGACACATAGGGCGATGTCGATACGGGTACCGTCAATAAAGACGATATCAAAGCCATACAGAGTGGTATAGCTACTATTCTTTTTTTCATCGCAAATACCTCCTAATCATAATAATCATTCCACTGCCCACTACTGTAATACAAAATGCCGTCATAAATGTGACGGTATTAGGATAAAAAAAAGTCACCACTTTCGTGATGACTTTCTTTCTCCCCCTGCCGGGCTCGAACCAGCGACACATCGGTTAACAGCCGATTGCTCTACCGACTGAGCTAAGGAGGAATATTCCTCA
>JAFYBS010000132.1 GCA_017540125.1 Eubacterium sp. | reverse complement strand
TCTCGACAACCTCGGATACATCCGTTGCTCCGGTATTGACCACCTGCGTGTTATCGGTATGTGCCTCGATTTTGGCCGGCTCTATCTGTTCTGTCTGTCCCGAGTCCTTGTCGCCGCCTGTCAATGCGTTCAATCCGGCATTGACTCCGAAGAAGCATCCGGAAGCGATCACCCCGAACAGGGCCGCTCCTATAGCGATCTTCGGCATCGTCCAACCCTTCTTCTCCTTTTTTTTCTTCGGCAGGACCGCCTCGGCGTTCTGGAAGCGATAAACATTTCCTTCCGGCATCGGCTGAGGGCCTTCCTCCTCCCTGCTCATCCGATCCACTCTTCTCGCCAGATTCTCGGAAACCTCATCCACCGTGAAACCGTCCGGTGAAGCCTGATGCGACGTTTGCGCTTCCGACTGATATTTTGTCCGGTCCTCGATGCTCTCGTCCCGACGGCCGCGGGTACCGTCACTGTAAATCGGAGCACCGGTCTGTGTATCGTATTCCACGATGTATCGTTCTCTCTTATTTGATTCCCAATCCATATTATCCATAGGTTCCACCATTTCCTTTCTTTATGATTCTGGATAAGCGCGCTTTTTCGCTGTTTTCTGCTTCATGGTTGCCATTATAGATACAAAATGTGTTTACTTTGTGAAGGATTTGTATTATAATTGTGTAGATGAGAGTAAAAATGGAAAGGAGATCAATCCTGTGATCAAGGAAAATGAAAGGCTGCTGACCCTGTTTCGGGTATTAGTGGACGCCGGCATCCTCATCGGCGCATTCGTTTTGTCGTACTATCTGCGCTTTGATGATGTTCACAGCCCACTGATCCAGTGGGGATGGATCCACGAACCGATCGGGTATTATTCCAGCCTGACCGAATATATGCAGTGCCTGTTTGTCCTGGTACCGGCTTATATCGTATCCTATTTCTTTTTCCGTTTATACGACCCCAAACGTGTCAAAAGCCGGAAAGCCGAACTGGCCGCTATCCTTGCTGCCAACATCGTCGGCATCGTTATCGTGACAGCCACCCTTTTCTTCTACCGCAGAGGGGTCAGCTATGCCCGGCTTTTCATCGTGATCTTCGTGATCACCAATACGTTTCTGTCGATGCTTGTGCGCTTTTGGATCACGACACTGGTACGTAAGATCCGTCGAAGCGGCCACAACAAAAAGCATATACTCCTGGTCGGGTACTCCCGTACGGCGGAGGGCTATATCGATCGTCTGAAATCCAACCCGGAATGGGGCTATATGGTTCACGGAATCCTGGATGATTCGATGGACATCGGTCATACCTACCGTGGAATGCATGTCATAGGAAGGATCAGTGATCTTCCGAAGCTGCTGGAAAAACACGATTTTGACGAGATTATCATCACACTTGCCATCGATCATCTGGACCGGCTGGAGAAAATCGTCAGCATCACGGAAAACTCCGGGGCACACACGAAGTTCGTTCCGGATTACAACAATATCATTCCGACACGACCTTACACCGAGGATCTGGATGGCTTGCCGGTTATCCACGTGCGAAAGGTTCCTCTTTCCATGTCCTTTAACCGCCTGATCAAACGTATCATGGATATCATCGGCTCTCTGCTGCTGATCATCCTGACGTCGATCCCGATGCTGATCATCGCCATCATCGTCAAAGCCACCTCTCCGGGCCCTCTGATCTTCAAGCAGAAGCGGATCGGTCTGCATAACAAACCGTTTATGATGTATAAATTCCGTTCGATGAAAATGCAGGACGAGGAATCCGAACGACAGGCCTGGACTGTCAAGGACGATCCCCGGGTAACAAAAATAGGAAAATTTATCCGAAAAACCAGTCTGGATGAGTTCCCCCAATTTTTTAACGTATTATCCGGAAAAATGAGCCTGGTGGGGCCGCGTCCCGAGCGTCCCCAGTTTGTGGAAAAATTCCGTGAGGAAATCCCGCGGTACATGATCAAGCATCAGGTTCGTCCGGGTATCACCGGATGGGCACAGGTCAACGGCTACCGGGGCGATACCTCCATCACGAAACGAATTGAATACGATCTGTATTATGTAGAGAACTGGAGTGTAGGTCTGGATATCAAAATCCTTGCCCTGACTCTGGTCAAAGGTTTTGTAAATAAGAACGCCTATTAAAAAAAGGAGACGCCGGATGATACCGTGTCTCCTTATTTTTCTGTAGCCAATATCTCTTCCGCCACCTCCCGGCGGGAAACACATCGGTCCATGGCCAGCTTACCGATGTATTTGTGGGCTTCGTCTTCCTTCATTTCTTTTTCATCGATCAGCTTCCATTTCGCCCGGTTGACGATACGGATCTCCTCCATTTTTTCCTCCATGGTAAGTGCTTTCTTTTCGGAGGTTTTCAGCCGGTCGAGGATAGCACACATCAACCGGACACTTCGGTTGACGGATTTCGAAGTGGCCGGCTTGGATATTACGATGATTCCGTAATCCGTCACCTTCTCTGCCACATCCTCACTGATTTCCGAAGAAGCCGTGATGATGACTCCGGTGGTATATCGTGTCGCGATATCCAGCGCCAAATCCACGCCCGGTTCATCGGAAAGCGGGATGTTGATGATCGCGACATCATAGCTTCGCTCCGTCAGTTCCCGGCGGGTCAGAGACGCACTTTTACGAACCTCGATTTCACTGTACCTCCCATCTGAGAGGGCACGTTCCACCGAGGCGGCGAATTTTTCATATGAAGAAACTACCAGCACATCGTGCTGTCTTCGTTTGCTGTCTGCCATCCGGTTCTACCCTTTACTCCCCATCCATATAGCTCTTCAACACCGCTTCCGGCACCACATTTTTCACAAAATCACTCTTCAACGCAACCTCACGCGCTTCCTTCAGAGACTGGGGAAGCAGCTGCTCCTCCCCGACACGAACGGAAGGCAACTCAAGACCGTCACGGATTCCCTCCAATCCGGCTTCGATCAAAAGAGAATACGCCAGATAAGGATTGCTCAGCGCATCCGGAGAACGAAGCTCGGTCCGTATCATCCCTTTGTAATCGCTGACATGCATCAGGGCACTGGGGCACTCCCCGGACCAATTCACCCGATCCGGTGCCGTATTGGTTCCGAAGCGACGATACGATGACTCCGACGGATTCAGAAAAATGGTGATATCCCGAATCCGGTTGAGAATTCCCGCTGCCACCTGACGGCACACATCCTTTCCGTCCCGATCCGTCGCATAAATATTGATATGATAACCGTTTCCCGGTTTGTTTCGCAGAGGCTTCGGAGAAAAATCCGCATACAGACCGTCCCGTCCGGCGATAGTTCTCACTGCCATCATAAAGGTTGACATCTGATCCGCTGCCGCTAACGGTGTCCCGTAATGAAAATCAATCTCATTCTGTCCCGGTCCTTCCTCGTGGTGGGAGCGCTCCGGGCGTAATCCCATTTCCTCGATGGTGAGGCATATCTCACGGCGGATGTTCTCGCATTTATCCACCGGGGCGATGTCCATATAACCGGCTTCATCGAAGGGAATTTCCGTCCGGTTTCCCTCATCGTCCAGCTTGAAAAGGTAGAACTCCGACTTGGAACCGAACTTAAACTCGACTCCCTCCCGATCGGAATGGGCTACCGCCCTCTCCAGCATCACCCGGCTGTCGGCATCGCAGAACTCACCCTCTGCCGTGCAGACATCGCAGATCATTCTCACGACTCGTCCGCTCTCCGGACGCCAGGGAAGGATCGTCATCGTCGACGGATCCGGCTTCAGATACAGAAGGGAACCTTCGCCTCCCCCGAAGCCATCGATGTGGCGGGGATTGATCCCGACTCCGTCCGTAAACGCCTTTCTCAGTTCCGAGGGCATGACGGAGAGGTTTTTTTGAACCCCAAAGGAATCCCGGAACATTAATCGTATGAATTTGACATCTTCTTCCTCGATATACTGCATTATTTCTTCGGGTGAATATTCCATTTCTACCTCCATTTTTACATCGTTTTGATTCGGTCGATAGCCTCCAACGTGTTCTCTCTGCTGCCGAATGCCGTGAGCCGGAAAAAGTGTTCCCCGTGCGGTCCGAAGCCCGAGCCAGGAGTACCGACGATATTTGCTTTTTCAAGCAGATGATCAAAAAACTCCCAGCTGGTCATGCCGTCCGGTGTCTTCAGCCAGATGTAGGGAGCATTGACTCCGCCTGAGGCTTCGTAACCGGCCTCCTTCAGTCCCTCCGAGATGATTCCGGCATTCTCCATATAATGAGCGATCTGCTGACGGATCTGTGCTCTTCCCTTCTCCGAGTATACCGCTTCACCGGCTCTCTGGATGATATAAGGAGCACCGTTGTACTTGGTCCCGTGCCGTCTGGCCCACAGTCCGTGGAGATCGGCTCCCTCCGGCTTCAGTGCTTTCGGAATCACGGTAAAACCGAGTCGCAGGCCGGTAAATCCGGCCGTCTTCGAAAAGGATCGAAACTCGATGGCGCATTCCTTCGCTCCCTCACACTCGTAAATGCTGTGCGGGATTCCCTCCTCCGAGATAAATGCCTCATAGGCGGCATCATAAAGGATCACCGATCCGTTTTTCTTCGCATAGTCCACCCATTTTTGAAGCTCCGGTTTCGTGATCACAGCTCCGGTGGGGTTGTTCGGGAAGCACAGATAGATCAGATCCGGTGCCTCTCCCTCCGGCAGCTCCGGAACGAAGTTATTCTCCGGTCCGCAGGGCATATAGACCACGCCGTGGAACCGCTCCCCGGCTTCGTCATACTCTCCGGTCCTGCCTGCCATCACGTTGGAATCCACATATACCGGATAGACCGGGTCGCATACAGCGATCGTGTTGTCTGTCCCAAAAATCTCCTGGATGTTGGAGCAGTCGCATTTGGCTCCGTCGGAGATGAAGATTTCATCCGGCGCGATATCACAGCCCCGTTCCTGAAAGTCATGACGGGCTATGGTTTCCCTCAGAAAGGCGTAACCCAGATCCGGCGCGTAGCCGTGGAATCCCTCCGCCGTTCCCATCTCGTCCACCGCGGCATGCAGAGCATCGAGGATCGCCGGGGCGATGGGCTGTGTCACATCACCGATCCCCAGGCTGATGACTTTGGCATCGGGGTGGGCCGCTTCGTATTCGCGTACTTTTTTTCCAATCGTGGAAAACAGGTAGCTTCCGGGCAGCTTCAGATAGTTTTTATTGATGGTTGTCATAGTCTTCTCCTTTACTCTCACTCATGCTTCATTCGGTCTCATGCTGATAGCACCGATAGAAGGAGATATCTCCTCCAGTACATCCAACAGGATCCTCACCGTATCCAGCGAGGTGAACATCGTCACACCGTTCGATACGGCACACTGACGGATCGCGACGCCGTCCTCGTAGTGAACTCCGGACAGGATGGCACGGGTGTTGATGATATAGCTGACATAACCGGCCCGGATGGATCGCAGGATCTCGTCCGATCCCTCCGACAGCTTCCCGCGGAGACGAGTCCGGATGCCGTGATTTTTCAAAAATACGGCGGTTCCCGGTGTGGCCTCGATGTTAAAGCCCAGCTGATAGAACCGACGGACCAGAGGCAGTGCCTCCTCCTTGTCCTCGTCCGCCAGCGTCACAACGACGGTTCCGTATTCCTTCATCTTGATACCGGATGCCTGCAGTGCTTTGTAAAAGGCACGGTTCAGTTTTTTGTCGTAGCCGATGGCCTCTCCCGTGGACTTCATCTCCGGCGAGAGGTAGGCATCCATTCCGTTTAATTTTTCAAAGGAAAACGCCGGCGCCTTCACATAAAACATCTCTGCCTCCGGCGGTGTCAAATCCGTAATCCCCTGTTCCTTCAGGCTTTTCCCGAGCATAACACGGGTTGCGATGTCCACCAGCGAATAGCCGGAAGATTTCGATAAAAACGGCACGCTTCGTGATGCCCTCGGGTTCACCTCAATGATGTAAACACTGTTGTCTTTATCCACGATGAACTGGATGTTGAAAAGTCCCCGGATCCCGAGTCCGAGCCCCAGCTTCGTCGTATAATCCGTGATGGTCTCCTTCACCTGATCGGAGATACTGAAGGGCGGATAAACACTGGTGGAATCGCCGGAATGCACACCGGTACGCTCGACCAGCTCCATAATCCCCGGTAAAAATACCTGCTCTCCGTCGCAGATGGCATCGATCTCCACTTCCTTGCCGACGATATAGTGATCCACCAGAACCGGCAGATAGGAAACCTCACCGGAGGATCCCTTGTCGGCCTCCATGGCATTTTTCATATAATGCCGGAGCATCTCCTCGTTTGCCACGATCTCCATGGCCCGACCGCCCAGGACAAAACTGGGGCGAACCAGTACCGGATAACCGATCCGTTCGGCGGCCGCTACCCCGCTCTCGATATCCATCACGGCCTCGCCGGTAGGATGCGGGATTTTCAATTCCCGGATGATCGCCTCGAACTCATCGCGGTCCTCCGCTTTGTCGATGGCTTCGCTGTCTGTCCCGATGATCCGGACGCCTCTTCCGGTGAGAGGTTTGGCCAGATTCACCGCCGTCTGGCCTCCCAACGTAGCGATGACCCCCAGGGGATGCTCAAGCTCGATGATATTCATGATATCCTCCACCGTCAGCGGCTCAAAATACAGTTTGTCTGCCGTGGTGTAGTCGGTGGAAACCGTTTCGGGGTTGTTGTTGATGACGATCGCTTCGTACCCCATCTCATGGATGGTCCGGATGGCATGTACCGTCGAGTAATCAAACTCCACTCCCTGTCCGATCCGGATCGGTCCGGAACCCAGGACGATGATTTTCTCCCGTTCCGAAACGACGGACTCGTTTTCGTCCTCGTAGGTCGAATAAAAATACGGAATATAGCTGTCAAACTCGCTGGCACAGCTGTCGATCATTTTATAAACAGGGAAAATTCCGTGTTTTCTTCTCTCCTCCCATACTTCATCTTCGGAAGCGCCGGTAAGCTCGGCGATGTAGGAGTCCGAAAAACCGATTCTCTTCGCCTTTTTCAAAAGTTCTTCGGACAGCGTCTGTCCCTCCAACTCCTTCTCAAACTCTACGATATTCTGAATTTTATCCAGGAAAAACATGTCGATCATGGTTTCCCGGTAGATCACGGATTTATCGATACCGATCCACATCAGCTGGGCGATGGCGTACAACCGGTCGTCGGTTCCCTCCTTGATATAGTCCAGCAGTTCCTCCGTAGACATGTTCTCACGGTCGAATTTTTCCAGATGGATGTGGTTTTTCCCGTCCTCCAGAGACCGGATGGCCTTGAGGAGACTCTCCTCCATCGTTCGCCCCACACTCATCACCTCACCGGTAGCCTTCATCTGTGTCGAGAGAGTGTTGGCCGCCGTCGTGAATTTATCAAAGGGGAATCGGGGCATTTTTGTCACAACATAGTCCAGTGCCGGCTCGAAGCAGGCCGGTGTATTCGCCAGCCGGATTTCGTCCAGTGTCATCCCCACGGCGATCTTTGCCGAAACTCTGGCGATGGGGTAACCGCTGGCTTTGGATGCCAGAGCCGAGGAACGGGATACACGGGGATTGACCTCGATGACATAGTACTGGAACGAAAGCGGATCCAGCGCAAACTGACAGTTACAACCGCCCTCGACTCCCAACGCGCGGATAATCTTCAACGCGCTGTCGCGGAGCATATGGTATTCCCGGTTTGTCAGGGTCTGACTGGGTGCCACCACGATGGAATCGCCGGTATGGATTCCCACGGGATCCAGGTTCTCCATGTTACAGATTACCAGAGCCGTGTCGTTGGAATCACGCATCACCTCGTATTCGATTTCCTTGTAGCCGCGGATGCTCTTTTCCACCAGCACCTGGTGCACCGGCGAACACTCCAGCGCATGAGCCATCCGGACGCGCATCTCCTCTTCCGAGTAGGCGAAACCGCCGCCGGTTCCGCCCAGGGTAAAAGCCGGACGAAGGATAACCGGATATCCGATTTCCCGTGCCGCCTCCAGTCCTTCCTCCACGGAATAGGTTATCTTCGAGGGGATCACCGGTTCCCCTATTTTTTCACATAACTCCTTAAAAAGCTCCCGGTCCTCTGCCAGACGGATGCTGTCTTTGTCGGTTCCCAGCAGC
>JAFYBS010000131.1 GCA_017540125.1 Eubacterium sp. | reverse complement strand
TATACCAATCATGGAAAAATGAACCTCAACAACGCCTGCTATGCGAAGGATGACCGACCGATCGAAGAGGGATGTGACTGCCCGACCTGTCGTCATCACACAAGGGCCTACATCCGACATCTCCTGAAAGCGGGAGAAATGTTGGGACTTCGACTTTTGGTCTTGCACAATTTGTATTTTTATAATACAATGATGAAAGAAGCTCGCGAAGCGATCCGGGAGAAGCGATTTTCTTCCTATAAAAATGAGAAGCTTGCGCGTGGGGAGGGAGGAGCTCAGTGAGAAGCCTGTTCGGGGCTCAGGGGCTCATCCGGATAAAAAAAGAAAATGGAGGAAACAAGGTAAAATGAGTTCAACAATCGGAATTATTGCACTGTATGCTGTGATCATCGGAGCGTTCTACTTTATCGCGATTCGCCCGAACAAGAAACGAGAGAAGGAGCACGCAGCACTCGTAAACGCTGTGGAGGTGGGAGATTCTGTTCTCACTACCAGTGGTTTCTACGGGGTTGTTATCGATATTCCCAGCGATGATGTCATTATCGTGGAGTTCGGAAGCAACAAAAACTGCCGTATCCCGATGCAGAAAAGTGCCATCGTTGAGGTGGAGAAGGAAGGCGAAGAGGATTAACAGAACGGTGGGAATTTCTGATATTCCGGAAGGGGGGAGTTTATGAAAATTCTGGTTACCGGCGGAACGGGCTATATTGGTTCCCATACCTGTGTTGAGCTACTGAAAAATGGCCATGATGTGGTTATTTTTGATAATTTATTCAATTCGAAAGAGGAGGTGCTGGATCGGATCGAGAAGATCACCGGCGCCCGCCCTTTTTTTTACAGAGCGGATCTGCGCGACAAGGAGAGTATGCGTCCGGTGTTTGCGGAAAACTCTTTTGATGCCGTGATCCATTTTGCCGGACTGAAGGCGGTAGGAGAATCGGTGGAGAAACCGCTCCTGTATTATGAGAATAATATTGCGGGGACGATGAATCTGTGCGAGTTGATGAATGAGTATGATTGCAAGCGCATCATCTTCAGTTCCTCGGCAACCGTATACGGTGATCCGGCTCAGATTCCCATCACGGAGGAGTGCCCGAAGGGAAGTTGTACGAATCCCTATGGTTGGACCAAGTCGATGCTGGAGCAGATCCTGAGTGATATCCAGAAGGCGGATCCGGCATGGAGTGTGGTCCTTCTGCGCTATTTCAATCCCATCGGGGCTCACGAGAGCGGCCTGCTCGGGGAGAGTCCGAACGGAATTCCGAACAATCTCATGCCTTATATCATGCAGGTGGCGGTTGGAAAGCTGCCGGAACTGGGTGTTTTCGGAGATGACTATGATACACCGGACGGCACCGGTGTCAGAGATTATATCCATGTGGTAGATCTGGCGAGAGGCCATGTGAATGCCATTGCGAAGGTGATGGAGACGAACGATGTCAGCATTTATAACCTCGGGACAGGCAACGGCTACAGCGTCTTGGATATCGTGAAGGCCTTCGAGGAGGCAAACAACATCAAAATCCCGTATCAGATCAAGCCCAGACGGGCCGGAGATATTGCAACCTGTTACGCCGATCCGGCGAAAGCGAAGAAGGAACTCGGCTGGGAGGCGGAGTACGATCTGAAAAAAATGTGCGAGGACTCCTGGCATTTTGCTAAGGAGAATTTTTGAAGAACAGGAGGTTAGATACGACCATGAGCAAGGAAATTATCGAGAGTGGCGAATCGATTCTCGGCGTGGAGTTTGGTTCGACGCGAATCAAAGCGGTTCTGATCGACAGCGGGACGAAAGTTCTGGCGATGGGTGATCATGAGTGGGAGAATCAGAACGAAGGCGGCATCTGGACCTATTCTCTGGATGCGATCCGGAACGGACTTCAGGATGCATACCGGAAGCTCGTTTCCGATGTGAAGGAACGTTACGGAGTCGGAATCCGGACACTGAAGGCGATGGGCTTTTCGGGCATGATGCACGGCTATATGGCCTTCGATGAATCGGATGAACTGCTGGTACCGTTCCGCACCTGGCGGAATTCCATCACCGGGGAAGCAGCTCGTGAGTTGACGGAAAAATTCAACTTCAACATTCCCGAGAGATGGAGTATTGCTCATCTGTATCAAGCTATCCTGAACGGGGAAGAGCACGTGAGCCGGATCAAATTCCAGACGACACTGGCCGGATATATTCACTGGAAATTGTCCGGGGAAAAGGTTCTCGGTGTCGGTGAGGCATCGGGGATGTTTCCGATCGATCCGACGACAGGACAGTTTGACGCCGACATGGTCTCAAAAATGGACGGTCTTTTGTCGGAGAAAAATATGCCGTACAAGCTGGCAGACATTTTTCCGAAGGTATTGAACGCCGGAGAGCCCGCCGGAACGCTGACAGCGGAGGGAGCGAAGCTTCTGGATCCCAGTGGCGAGCTGCAGCCTGGCGTGCCTATGTGTCCGCCGGAGGGTGATGCGGGAACCGGTATGACGGCGACGAATTCGGTCCGTCAGCGAACCGGTAACGTATCCGCCGGAACCAGTGCGTTCTCCATGGTGGTGATAGAAAAGAGTTTGAAAAAGGTTCATCCGGAGATCGATATCGTGACAACACCGGACGGCAGCGCAGTGGCGATGGTTCACTGCAACAACTGTACTTCGGACCTGAATGCATGGGTCGGGCTTTTCTGCGAGTTTGCTGACCTGATCGGTGCTGAAGCGGATATGGGCAAGGTTTTCGGTTCTCTGTATAAACATGCGATGAAGGGGGATGCTGACGGCGGTGATATCCTGGCCTATAACTATCTGTCCGGAGAGAATATCACAGGGCTTACCGAGGGACGCCCGATGGTGGTTCGTACGCCGAACGCTCGTTGGAATCTGGCGAACTTCATGCGTGTGAATCTGTATTCTGCCTTTGCTACTTTGAAAATCGGAAATGATATCCTCTTTAAGGAGGAGGGCGTCGAAGCGGACAAGCTTCTCGGTCACGGTGGTATCTTCAAGACGAAGGGTGTGGCTCAGCAGATTCTTGCGGATGCGCTGAATACACCGGTATCCGTGATGGGAACAGCCGGTGAAGGCGGTGCCTGGGGCATGGCGGTGCTGGCGGCCTATATGGTGACGAAGGCAGACGGTGAGTCCCTGGCGGACTATCTGGATGAGAAGGTCTTTGCCGGTGAAGAGGGCGAAGAGTTGAAACCGGATCCTGTCGGAGTCAAGGGCTTCGATGATTTCATCGAGCGGTACAAGATGGGGCTTATCGCCGAGAAAGCAGCGATGGATGCCGTCGAGTGGCGACTGGATGCTATTCAGAGTAAGTGAGTGTAAAAATGAAAACAAACTGGGCAGGAATTGAGCGCGTGACGCGATCGGTGACGAACTTCCTCATCGCGTCTCAGACGGCTCTTCGGAAGTTGTCACCTGCCGCCCGCGCGGCAACATTGGTGATGTCGTGTGTGTCAGTAGCTTGACACATGAGTCTTTAGATGGTATAATTAGCAATCATTTATCCGGGAGGAATTAACTATGAAACGAATCAAGACATTAACTACAAAGAATCTTAAGGATACTGTAAAAAAGGGAGGATGCGGCGAGTGCCAGACATCCTGCCAGTCAGCGTGTAAGACATCCTGCACGGTAGGTAACCAGACCTGTGAGCAGGCAAAACGTTAAGTAAGAAAAAGTAGTTTTATCATTTTTGAACCAAAGCAGCGAACCGCATCACATCATTCTGTAGCGGACCCCGTAGAACCAACAGAAGATGTGATGCGGTTCGCGGTTCTTTTATAGGAGAATTAATCATGGTACACCTTTTCAGAAACAACGGCTATAACATCGTTCTCGATGTCAACTCCTCCTCTGTCCACGTCATTGACGATGTAGTTTATGACGTCCTGTCAGAGATGAAGGAAGAGGATTCGGATCGCTATCGCGAATCGGAGCTTCAGCGGATCGGTGATATTGTCATCGGGAAACATCCGGAAGAAAACCTGACTCCGGACGATGTTCGGGATGTTTTTAATGATCTTCAGGAACTCGAATCGGACGGGACCCTCTTCACGAAGGATGAAGACCTGAGTATCATCGACTTCAAGAAACGACAGACGGTGGTGAAAGCGCTCTGCTTGCACATCGCTCACGCCTGTAACCTGCGATGCGAGTATTGTTTCGCCGGTGAAGGGGAATACCACGGAGATCGTGCGCTGATGAGCCTTGAGGTCGGGAAGCAGGCGCTGGATTTTCTGGTGGCCAACTCAGGAAACCGACGAAATCTCGAGGTGGATTTTTTTGGTGGTGAGCCCCTTCTGAACTTCGATGTGGTGAAGGAGTTGGTGTCCTACGGTCGGGAGCTTGAAAAAACTCATGATAAACACTTTCGATTCACACTTACCACGAACGGAGTGTTGCTTACCGATGAGGTAATCGATTTTGCGAACAGGGAAATGGACAACATCGTTCTCTCCGTCGATGGCAGAAAAGAAATCCATGATCGGATGCGTCCCTTCCGTGACGGTCGGGGCTCGTATGACGAAATCATCGAAAAATTCAAAAAGGTTGCGGAATCCCGCGGACAGGAGCGTTACTATGTGAGAGGAACCTTCACGCATTACAACACCGATTTCGTGAAGGATGTACTTTCTCTGGCGGATGAAGGATTCAAACAGATATCCGTAGAGCCGGTGGTGGCTGACCCCGCCGAGCCCTATGCCATCCGTGAGGAAGACCTGGATGTCATCTGCGAAGGCTATGAAGAGCTGGCCCGTGAGATGATCCGCCGGGAAAAGGAAGGAAAGGGATTCACTTTCTTCCATTATATGATGGATCTGACCGGAGGTCCCTGTGTATACAAACGACTGTCCGGATGCGGTTCCGGTACCGAATATCTCGCTGTGACTCCCTGGGGTGACCTCTATCCCTGTCATCAGTTTGTCGGTGAAGAGAAATTCTGTCTGGGGAACGTTCGTGACGGTGTCACCAATACCGATTTGGTTGATGAGTTTAAGCTGTGTAACGTTTATGCCAAATCGGAGTGTAGGGACTGTTTCGCCAGATTTTTCTGCAGCGGCGGCTGTGCTGCCAACGCTTATCACACGCACGGTGATATCAACAAGCCCTACGAGATCGGGTGTGTACTCCAGCGCAAGCGAGTTGAGTGTGCCCTGATGCTTCAGGCTACAAAAAGTGATTTCTGATCGATCCGGCAGAATAATTGCGGGCGAAGCTTCTTCTTTCGCAAATTTCCCCTTGAAATTTTCAAACTATCCGTATATAATAAAGTGACATCGAAAGATTGAAAGGAGTTTTGGAAGTGGCGTTTGATATAGGAATCGACTTGGGAACAGCCAGTATTCTGGTATATTTGAAGGGGAAGGGCGTTGTGCTCAAAGAGCCCAGTGTCGTGGCGTTCGATCGTGACACGAACCGGATCAAAGCGATCGGTGAAGAGGCCAGACAGATGCTCGGACGTACCCCGGGGAATATCACAGCGATACGTCCTTTGCGACAGGGAGTCATTTCGGATTA
>JAFYBS010000130.1 GCA_017540125.1 Eubacterium sp. | reverse complement strand
GCTTCTGGCTCCTTTGCCGACAAGCGTGAAGATTCCGCAGGGCCCCGGGAATCCCATCCCGAAGTCGAAGCCTTTGAAACAGCAGGCTTGATTTCGACACAAAATCGTTTGTACAGTTTCTGAGGGAGGGTGAATCAAACGGTGAATACCTTCTATTTAAAAATCGTAGCGTGCGATCGTGTCTTCTACGAGGGTGAGGCAACGATCCTGGTCTTTCCGGTAGAGGATGGAGAGATGGCAATCATGGCGCACCATGAGCAGATGATGACCAATATCGAGATCGGAGCGATTCGTTTCAAAACGCCGGATGGTAGGGAACAGGTGGCAATCGTGTCGGACGGTATGCTGACGGTAAAGAAAAACCGTGTGGATGTGATCGTCTACTCGGCGGAGCGGCCGGAAGAAATCGATGAGTTTCGCGCGGAGGCGGCGGCGGAGCGTGCCAGGGAGAAGCTGTCACATCAGCAGAGTCTGATTGATTACAACATTTCCATGTCGTCTCTGGCCAGAGCGATGGCCCGGCTCTCCGGCAAGGATAAATACATGCCGAAATAGTAATTAAGGAGGATTTGCGGATGGCAATGGATGATAACCTGAAAAAAGAGCTGTTGGATCAGCTGAACGCCGAGTTGGGAGTGAAAAAGGAAACGAAGGACGCTCGCTTTGACTCGTCCACGGGAACGCTGTATGCCAACGATCTGAAGAACTTTGCGATTTCGCATGTGGATTCGGAGCAGTTTACCAAAGGAAAAATCTATGAGGGCGGAGAAGTACTGAACGGACGGATCCGGGTTATCGATGATAACAACAGACCCTCCAACATCCACATCGAGGATTATGATTTTGAGTTTTATCTTCACGTGGCGGATATTCCGAAGAAAAAGTAACGGAATATCGTTTTCATAAGAAATAAACCGGCTTTTGTGAAAAATTACCAAATTCAACATGAATTAGTGGTTGATTTTGTATAGTTTTGGGGTTGACGATTGGAGTATTTGATGATAATATGTGTACAGATTTGAGGAACACATATTATTGCCAGTTAGTTATTTTTGATCATATATCCCTTTAGTGGCCGGAGAGCAATCTCCGGCCTTCCCTTTTTTCAGGATTAACATTAATTCAAAGAAAGTGAGGTTACGGAGATGAGTGATACCGAAGTATATGGAAAGGGGACACAGTGTGTGCAGGCGGGCTATCGCCCGGGAAACGGGGAGCCCAGGCAGGTTCCGATCGTTCAATCGACGACGTTTAAGTATGATACCAGCGAAGATATGGGAAAGCTGTTTGATCTGGAGGCCACCGGTTATTTTTATACGAGACTTCAGAATCCCACCAACGACCATGTAGCGGCCAAGATCGCTGAGCTGGAAGGTGGAACGGCCGGTATGCTGACATCCTCCGGACAGGCAGCAAACTTTTTTGCTCTTTTCAATATCTGTGAGAACGGCTCACACATCGTCAGTTCCTCGTCAATTTACGGAGGAACCTTCAACTTGATCGCTGTGACGATGGCGAAAATGGGGATTGAGACCACGTTCGTCTCACCGGATTGCAGTGATGAAGAGCTGGAAGCTGCTTTTCAGGAGAATACGAGGGCGGTGTTCGGAGAGACGATTGCCAATCCGGCGCTGACGGTGTTTGATATTGAGAGATTTGCGAAAGTGGCGCATAATCACGGTGTTCCGTTGATCGTCGACAACACCTTTCCGACTCCGGTTAACTGCCGTCCTATTGAGTGGGGGGCAGATATCGTGACACACAGTACGACAAAATACATGGATGGCCATGGTGCCGGTGTGGGAGGAGCTATCGTAGACAGCGGAAAGTTCGATTGGATGGCTCACGCAGAAAAATTCCCCGGTTTGTGTACTCCCGACGAGTCCTATCACGGGATTACATATGCTGAGAAGTTCGGTCAGGGAGGAGCGTTTATCACAAAATGTACAGCGCAGCTGATGAGGGATTTCGGGTCGATCCAGTCTCCGCAGAACGCATTTCTCCTAAATCTGGGCTTGGAATCACTCCATGTGAGGATGCCGAAGCATGTTGAGAATGCCTGTGCAGTTGCGGAATTCCTCCAGAATCATCCGAAGGTGACAAGCGTCAGCTATCCGGGACTTCCGGGAGATAAATACTATGAGCTGTCGAAGAAATATCTGCCCAATGGCGGATGCGGAGTCGTATCATTTGAAATCGAGGGTGGACGAACCGGTGCGGAAGCGTTTATGAAGAGATTGCGTCTGGCAGCCATTGAAACACACGTTGCCGATGCCAGGACCTGTTGCCTGAACCCGGCAACTTCTACACACCGTCAGATGACGGATGAGCAGTTGAAAGCAGCCGGCATCCCGGCGGGATTGGTTCGGATGTCTCTTGGTCTGGAGGATAAGGAAGACCTGATCGAAGATATCCGTCAGGCTTTGGAAGGATAAACAATTTCGATAATTGTATAGAAACGATGTGTAGTGGTCGGAGAATTTCGCTCCGACCGCTTATTTTTTTTGAAAAAATCGCCTGTAAACCTTGCTATTATGGAAAAAATATCGTATAATAATTCTTTGAGTGATGGCAGGAGGGAAAAATGATCCGTTTAGATGTTCCGTTTCGGGAAAAAGACCGGGCAAAGGCTCTGGGTGCCAGATGGAATTACGCAGAGAAGTTTTGGTATTGCGAAGATGATCAGATCGATCTTTTTCGTGAATGGTACCGTGCTCCGGAGGAACCTGTGACGGACGGTGAAGGGAACAAATACGAAACGGTAAGCGCAATCAATGAAATGATTGTACAGTATTTCGATAGCAAGCCCGAATTTCAGTTTATCCGTGTGAAGGGTGAGGTATCCAACTACAGTTTGTGGAAAGGCCATCATTTTTTTACCATCAAGGATTCCTCCTCTGTGCTGAAGTGCATCCTATGGGAACAGACAGCGCAGACAGGCCTTGACTTTGAGCTGAAGGACGGGCAGGAAGTGGGATTGGTCGGAAGCCTTCGCTTCAACGCCAAGCGGGGGGAAGGCGAGTTGATTGTTGCCAGAGTCCATGATCTGGGTGAAGGAGGAGAGAATCAGGAGTTAAAGCTCCTGAAGGAAAAGCTTCAGGCGGAGGGGCTTTTTGATATCGAGCACAAAAAACCGATTCCGCCTTATCCGAAGAGGATTGGGATCATTTCCTCGAAGGAAGGGGATGCCATACGGGATATATGCCGGGTTGCGCACGACCGAAATCCTTACATCGGACTATTTTTATACTCCGTGACGGTTCAGGGTCAGAGTGCTCCGGACTCCATCATTGAAGGAATACGAAAGATGGATGAGGGCGGATATGATCTTCTGATCATCAGCCGGGGCGGTGGATCGAGAGAGGACCTGGCACCGTTTGACGATGAGAGGGTGATCCGTGCTGTTTACGCCGCGAACACACCTGTGGTGTCCGGCGTGGGACATGAGCGCGACTGGACACTGATCGATCTGGTCGTGGACAAAAGGTTCTCGACACCGACCTATGTGGCGCAGGGAGTTATTCCGGATGTTATGGTGGATATCCGGCGACTTCACCAGCTGGAACGGTCGATGAAGGCGGGGATCGGACAGGTTTTGAGGAGAAAAATGCTCCTGCTGGACAGTCGGAGGGAGCGTTTGGAGCGATTCAATCCCGAGGTGGTGCTGCAGAGGAATCAGGAGAAGCTTACGATCCTGACAGAGAGGATGCAGGAGCTGATCCGGCAGCAGATCCGACAGCGAAAGCATCGGTGCGATGTTCTGATCGCAACGTTAAACGGACGGTCGCCGACAGCGAAGCTGGTACAGGGATTTGGATATATTTCAAGGGATGAAAAGCCGGTGAAGTCGGTCGGGGACGTTCGGAGGGACGAGGAACTTCAGATCACGATTCATGATGGAGAGATACGGGCGAAGGTTCTCGGGGTGACGAAAAAGCCGGTGGAAGAGCAGAAGGTGCCGTAGCGGCCCGAATCAGCCATGGATGGCAGTGAGTCGCAAAACGTGGCAGAATGGAGAAGACATGGCCGGGAAAAAGGAAGAAGAGTCCGGGAAGGAAGAGTTTAATGTAGATGAAGCGTTGGATCGTCTGGAAGAGATAAATAACAGACTGGCGGGTGGTGAGCTGACTTTGCAGGAGTCGATCGAGCTTTATCGGGAAGGGGTGTTACTGGCTACGAAGTCCAGAGAACACCTCGAAGGAGTGGAACAGGAACTGCAGGTCGTAAATCAGGATAACTGAAAGGATACCGTGGCATGGAATTAAAAACAGCCGAGGAAGCACTTGGCAAAGATCTGGCCGAGATTTACAGGGAGGAATACCAGCGTTTGACGGATCGGGATTCCGATCTTCTGTATATGCCGGCAACCGACAGGGCAAAATGGTGGTGTTCCTGTGGGGTGATGAATCTGATTTCTCAGATGCATTGCCGTGTTTGTGGTGCAAGCATCGCTGATCTGTCAAGGATCATGTGGAAGGACTACCTCACGGAAATCTTTGAAAAGGAGCATCCGGGTCAGACGCCGGCACCGTCCGGAGATGAGTTGAAGGCGGAAGCTGAGAAAGCGGCGGCGGAGCGTGCGGCAGCGGAACGGGCAACATCAGAGCAGGCAGCAGCGGAGCGTGCAGCAGCAGAAAAAGCAGCAGCGGAGAAAGCGGCGGCCGAGCGCGCAGCAGCGGAGAAAGCAGCAGCCG
This sequence comes from Eubacterium sp., assembly GCA_017540125.1. GTDB lineage: Bacteria > Bacillota > Clostridia > Lachnospirales > Lachnospiraceae > Eubacterium_F. Next base: position 1,157 of record JAFYBS010000130.1, on the reverse strand, counting down.
AACGTGAAGCGGCGGTAGAGCGCGCGACGATGGAGAAGGCGGTAGCCGAACAGGAAGCGGCCAAGCGTGCAGCAGCGGAGCGTGTGGCAGCCGAGCAGGCAGCAGCGGAAAAGGCAGCAGCCGAGCGAGCAGCGGCAGCGGAGCGTTTTGCAGCCGAGCGGGCAGCAGAGAAACGTGCGGCGGCGGAGCGTGCGGAAGCAGAGCGTCTGGCAGAAGAGCAGGCGTATGTAGAACCGGAACAGGAGATGTTGTCTTTTGAGCCGGAGCCGGAGATGACAACAGTCACACCGGAACCGGTGGAGCCGGCCGAGGAGCTGGAGATGCTGTCTTTGGAATCGGAGCCGGAGGTGGCAACGGTAGAACCGGAGTTGGCAGAGCCGGCTGAGGAGCCGGAAGTGCTGTCTGTTGAGCCGGAACCGGAACAGGAAATGTTGTCCGTGGAACCGGAGCCGACGTCAGAAGAGCCGGAGATGGCTACTGAAACGGAACCGGAGATGTTGTCAGCTGCACCGGAATCTGTTGAATCATCAACGGAGGAGGCGGAATCGGAGACGTCCTCAGAAGAGCCGGAGCCTGTGGAACCGGCGGAGAAATCCGTGGCGGAAAGCGGTGAAAGCGGAGCAATTCCGGTTGTGATCCGTGATCCGAATGAACCGGAGCCGGAGGCGTGGTCGGTCAATTCAGGATCCGGTGATAAAGATGAATATAGAGAAAGCCGGTTGGTGGGAACATGGGATGCCGCTTCATATTTTGATTTTCCGCAGGGTATGGAGGATGACGCGGATGCCGAGATTGATTATCCGATCATGGGAAACGCGATCGAGGCGGATGTTCCGGGGATCAATTTCCCGGTAGATATGCCGGATGATTTACCTGAAGCGGAGAATAATTCGATTCATTTTCCGGAAGATAATGCGCCGGGTGTCGAAGAATCCAGAATTGATTTTCCGTTAGAAATGTCGGAAGAGCCGGAAGAAATCGAGTCGAAGCTGGCACTCCCGACAGAGGAACCTGAGGAAGAGGAAGCAAAGCTGGCACTCCCGACAGAGGAACCCGAAGAAGAGGAAGCAAAGCTGACACTCCCGACAGAGGAACCCGAAGAAGAGGAAGCAAAGCTGACACTCCCGACAGAGGAACCCGAAGAAGAGGAAGCAAAG
>JAFYBS010000016.1 GCA_017540125.1 Eubacterium sp. | reverse complement strand
TATCCAGGGCTCCGGCAAAATGCTCCTGGCCCTGATCAACGATATCCTGGATTTTTCCAAGATCGAAGCGGGCGGTATGGAAATCGTTCCGGTGGATTACCGCGTCGGAGATATGCTCTCCGAGATCGTGAATATGATCTGGATCCGGGCGCAGGACAAGGGACTTGAGCTGGAGGTAAGCATCGATCCTTCCGTGCCTTCGGTCCTGTACGGAGATGAGGTCCGAATCAAACAGATCATCATCAATATCCTGAACAACGCCGTGAAGTATACGCAGGAGGGTTCGGTCGGACTTCATGTAGAGTGCAAAAACAGTGAGGAAAACACCTGCTTTCTCCAGATATCCGTCACGGATACGGGAATGGGAATCAAAAAAGAAGCCCTGCCCTATCTGTTTGACGCGTTTCGTCGTGTGGATGAGGAGAAAAATCGTCACATCGAGGGGACCGGACTGGGGCTTTCCATCGTGAAGGAGCTGGTGGAACTGATGGGAGGCACCATCACCGTGAACAGCGTATACGGTGAGGGATCCAACTTCAACATATCATTGAAGCAGGAGATCAGCGATGCTTCAGAGATTGGTGAGATCAGCATTCAGAATTACGGCAAGGCCAAACGATCCAACTACGAAAGCAGTTTTATCGCTACGGATGCCGCTATCCTGATCGTGGATGATAACGAGATGAATCTGAGGGTGGAGGAGAAGCTCCTCGCCACTACACAGCTTCGGATCGATACGGCTATGAGCGGGAGAGAGGCGCTGGAGTATACGCTGGCTTATTCGTATGATGTGATCCTCATGGATCACCTGATGCCCGAGATGGACGGAATCGAGTGCCTTGAAGCGATACGGAAACAGACGGGAGGACTCAACAATTCCACACCGGTCATCGTGCTTACGGCCAACGCCGGCAGTGATAACAAAGAACTGTATAATCGGGCGGGCTTCGACGGATATCTGGTCAAGCCGGTATCGGGAGAATCTCTGGAGGATACGCTCATCCGACATATCCCGGCGGAGAAGCTGATCATAAACGCCAGTATGACGGTGCGGAAAGAGAACATCAGCAACCGGGAGAACTATCGGAGAAGATTGCCGGTGATCGTGACCTCCAGCAGTATGTGCGATCTGCCGGATGCGATCATGGAGAGCGCGAAACTGTCCATCCTGCCTTTCCAGGTTCATACGGACGATGGTGTGTTCAAGGACAGCTATCAGACCGACGCGGATGAGGTCTTGAAGTATATGAAGGTCGGCAGGAAGGTAGAGTCTTCCCCGCCGTCAGTGGATGAGTATGTGGCGTTTTTCGCTGAAAATCTGAGACAGGCACATCATCTGATCTACATTGCCATCACCAGCAGTATGAGTGAAGATTATGACCGGGCCCGAGAGGCCGCCAGGTCTTTTGACAATGTCACGGTCATTAACTCGGAAAGTGTGTCATCGGCAACCGGTTTGCTCGTGCTTATCGCCTGCAAACTTGCCACGCGCGATATCTCCGTAGAGGAGATGGTTGCCGAGCTGGAGGCTCTGAAAAAGAGTCTGCAGTGCAGCTTTATCATCGGCTCGACCCGGTATATGGCGGCCAAAGGCATGATCAGCGACAGAGTCTCTACGCTGGTCGAGGTGCTGGGGATCAAGCCGGCTATCAGGGTGAAGGATAACAAAATCGGTTTGAAGGGGGCGTGGACGGGAGGAACCAAACATGCCTACCGGAGATATATCCGCAAAGCGTTTCCGGTGGGTATCATACCGGATGAAGAGGTGGTTTTTGTCACCTATGCCGATGTGAATGAGGATGATCTGCTCTGGATTCGCGAGGAGATAAAAAAACATGCCGACTTTGAAAATGTCGTTTTCCAGAAGGCATCAGCGGCCATATCCTCCAACTGCGGACCGGGAAGCTTCGGAGTTCTGTATTTCGTAAAGAGCAACAAGAACTACAACATCGCGTCGCTTCTGCCGGTTGATCAGGAATTCTTTGAGGAGGAAGCGGAAGAGCCGGAAGAGGAAAACCACGCTACCGTGATCCGGACGCTGGTTCAGGACTCCGTTGCGAAGCCGGAGAAAGCGGATGCTTTGGAGGAACCGGAAACCGGGAAGAAGGTACCCCACCGGGAGCCGGAGTGGTATGATGAGCTGGAGGGAATCGATCCGGATATCGCCATCAAAAACAGCGGTTCGGAGGAATCGTTCAGGATGGTGCTGAAAATCTTCTATGACTCGATCACACCGAAGTCGGAAGAGCTGTGGTCATTTTTCAACGAACAGGATTGGGAAAACTATACCATCAAGATTCATGCGCTGAAGGGCTCGGCCAAGCTGATCGGAGCGATGGAGCTGGCGGATGGAGCCTTTGAGCTGGAGATGGCCGGCAAGGAAGGAAGAACAGATTACATCACGGAGAATCATGCCGGTTTCATGGAACGCTATGAAGCGTACGATGGTTATCTGAAGAGTGTATTTGCCGAGCCGGATACGGCGGAGGAGGAC
>JAFYBS010000129.1 GCA_017540125.1 Eubacterium sp. | reverse complement strand
GTGCTTCGCACTCTGTCCTCACTTCGTTGCCCCTCGGAAGAAAGGCACATGGGATGCAAGCATCCCTGTGTCTTTCTTCCTCAGAGCTTATGCGTATGGATTATTGGCTCTCTCATACCCTACATCCGTCACCGGGCCGTGCCCCGGCAGAATCCTCGTATCATCCGGCAGCACCAGGATCTTCTCCCGGATCGACGCCAGAATCTCCTTCATATTTCCCGTCGCCAGATCGGTCCTTCCGATGGACTCCATAAAAATCGTATCTCCGGCGAACAAAAACCCTTCCTCTTCCAGGTAATAACAACATCCTCCGGCCGTATGCCCCGGCGTATGGATCACCCGGAACTCCATTCCGGCCAAGGTCAGCCGTTCCCCGTCTCGGACCGTGCACTCCGGCTCAAGTGCCGTCGAATGTCCCATCAGTCCCCGGGACCCGTTCATCATGGGGTCGGCGATCAACTCCCTCTCCTGCTCCAGGATATAGACCTTTCCTCCCAGTTCGGAAGTCAGCTCCGGCACTCCCTCAAAATGATCGAAATGACCGTGTGTCAGCAGGATCGCCTCCAGGGTCAGTCCGTCCTCCCGGATCATATCGGCGATCCGGTCTCCGTTTGCCCCCGGATCCACCACAACGCAGGAAGAATTCCCCTCCCGGTGAACGATATAACAGTTTGTCCCCACCGGTCCGACCACTGCCATTTTTACCAGTACCTCTTTTTTCTCAGCCATTGGTACTCCTTTCGATATCGATGACACCCTCGATCTGGCGCAGCTTGTTCATCAAACCGTCCAGCTGTGACACCTTGTGAATCTCAAAACCGATGGTGATCGTTGATTTATCCTGCTTGGTCGTGCGGACATTCATCGACTGGACATAGATATTTGCCTCGGTAAACACGCGGGTGATATCCATCAGGATGCCGTTCCGGCTGTTTCCGTAGACCACGATCTCGACCGGATACGTACCCTCGCCCTCTCTGGCGTTGTCGGACCACTCGGCCTCGATCAGCCGGTTCCTCTCCGCCTCCGGCAGATGGATCATATTCACACAATCGGTACGATGGATCGAGATACCGCGTCCTCTGGTAACAAATCCCACGATCTCATCCCCCGGCACCGGCGAACAGCACCGCGAAAACCGTACTGCCAGGTCGTTCAGTCCCTCGACGATGATGCCGCTCTTGGACTCCATCGTTTCTCTCGACCTTTCGTGACCGGCATTCTCTCTGGCCACCCGGGCCTTCTCCACCACCTCGATAACCTGCTCGTCCGATACGATCCGGTTATAAAAATGGTTGTATCGCTCCTGCAGCTTCTCAACTACCTGGCCTTCCTTCAGGCCGCCGTGACCTACTGCCGCGCAGATGGCATCCCAATCATGAAATCCGTACTTCTGCAGCACGGCGTCTACCAGCTCCGGTTTCATCAGATCGGCGAGAACCAGACTGTGCTTTTTGCAGTAAGCATTGATCAGATCCTTGCCCCGCTCGATGTTCTCTTCCTTGAACTGGTTCCGGAACCACTGATTGATCTTGTTCCTGGCCTGGGTACTTTTAACGATTTTCAGCCAGTCACGGCTGGGGCCTTTGGAATTCTGACTGGTGACGATCTCGATCCGGTCACCGTTCTGTATCTCATAATCGTTGTTGACGATGTTACCGTTGACACGGGCTCCCACCATACGGTTTCCCACTGCCGTGTGAACCGAATACGCAAAATCGATAGGCGTCGATCCCGTCGGCAGCGTCTTCACGTCTCCCTCCGGGGTGAAGCAGTAGATCCGGTCGGAAAAAAGGTCCAGATCGCTCTTGATGATACTCAGGAACTCCCGGTTATCATCCATATCATGCTGCCACTCCAAAATCCGGCGCAACCATGCCATCTTCTCGCGCTCGCTGTCGTTCATCGAGCGATCCGAGGAGCCTCCGGTTTCCTTGTATTTCCAATGAGCCGCGATTCCGTACTCAGCCGTACGGTGCATCTCATAGGTTCTTATCTGTATCTCGAACGGCTGACCGTCCGGTCCGATCAGGGTGGTATGCAGGGACTGGTAGTTATTCGGCTTCGGCATGGCGATATAGTCTTTGAACCGCCCCGGGATCGGCTTGTACATCTCATGGATGATTCCCAGCGCCGTATAACACTCCTGATCCGTATCCACGATGATGCGGATCGCAAAAAGATCATAAATCTGATCCAGTGTCTTGTCCTGTGTGACCATTTTTCTGTAAATACTGAAAAGATGCTTCACGCGGCCGTCGATGGTGGCCTGGATCCCGCTTTCCTGCAGTCTGGAATCCACTTCCTCCATGATATCCTTGATGAAGTTTCCTTTGGTCCTTTTCAGTTCATCGAATTCCTCTTTGAGTTCCCGGTACTCCTCGGGCTCCAGGTACTCCAGTGCCAGGTCATCCAGCTCAACCTTGACCTTCGATATACCAAGCCGGTCCGCGATCGGTGAATAGATATCCATCGTCTCACGGGATTTTTCCTTCTGCTTCTCCGGTGGCATAAACTGCATGGTACGCATGTTGTGCAACCGGTCTGCCAGCTTGATGATGATCACGCGGATGTCACTGGCCATAGCCAGGAACATCTTCCGAAGATTCTCCGCCTGAACCTCCACCTTGTCCGCGGAGTAATTCAACTGGGTCAGCTTGGTGACACCGTCCACGAGGAGCGCGATCTCCTCCGAAAACATCTCCGTGATCTGTTCGGTGGTATATTCCGTATCCTCTACCACATCGTGGAGCAATCCGCCCACGATCGTCTCTTTGTCCATCTGCAGTTGCGCCAGGATGATCGCCACACAAACCGGATGCGTCAGGTACGGCTCTCCGGACCGCCGTTTCTGGTCCTTGTGGGCATCCTTCGCCAGATCATAGGCACGCCGGATCAGCTCGAGATCACTGGAGGGATGATAGGCACTGACCGTCTTCTCCAGGATTCGGAACAGGACATCCGGATCGGTGAAATTCGGCGGGATCAGCTCCGTCGAGAGCTCACCGATATCGAATTCTCTGGGGACC
>JAFYBS010000128.1 GCA_017540125.1 Eubacterium sp. | reverse complement strand
GCATCGACGCGTTCAGGCGCCTTGCAGGATGGAGAAAACATCCTGCGTAAATGGTCCAGGTATTTAATGTCAGCAGCACTAGTCACCCCAGAAGATGCAACTCCTCTGCCGGGATTTTTGCTCTGACATAGATGCCGTCTTCCCGGTATTCTTCCTCCAGCAGTTTTCCGTGAGACCGGATGTATTGGATCCGTCCCGCCTGATCAAAAGGAAACACCTTCTCGAAAGCGATCATACCGGCGTTCAGAAGCTCCTCCAAACGGGCCAGAAGTTTCTCCGTCCCCTCACCTGATTTTGCACTGATAAACACCTGGTCATCCGCCTGTGGATCCCGCAGATGAACCCCCGGAGCAAGGTCCGTCTTGTTCAGAACCGTCAGGATCGGTTTTCCTCCGATATCCAGCTCCCGCAACGTATCGTACACAACACGCATCTGTTCCTCGTGCCGGGGATTGGAGATATCCACCACATGCATGAGCAGATCCGCGTATCCCGCCTCCTCCAGGGTCGACCGAAACGCCTTGATGACCGTATGCGGAAGTTTGTGGATAAACCCCACCGTATCCGTAAACAGCACCTGCTGTCCGCTCTCCAGTTTCCGTGATCTCGTGGTCGTATCCAGTGTGGCAAACAGCTTATCCTCTGCCAGGATATCCGCCTGTGTCAGGGTGTTCAGTAACGTAGACTTACCGGCATTGGTATAACCGACGATCGCCACCGTAGGAACACCGGATTCCGTCCGGCCTGCCCTCATGACATCCCGGTTCTTCACCACATCCTTCAGTTTGCGGTTCAGCACGGCGATCCTCTCGCGGATCTGTCTCCGGTCGGCCTCCAGACGGGTCTCCCCGGGCCCTCTGGTACCGATACCCCCTCCCTGTCGGGAGAGTACCTTTCCCATACCGATCAGATGCGAGGACCGGTAGCGAAGCTGTGCCAGCTCCACCTGAAGCTTTCCTTCACTGGTCCGCGCATGGGCGGCAAATATATCCAGGATCAGAACGGTCCGGTCAATCACCTTCACCCCCAGGGCTTCGGACAGATTGGACATCTGCGCCGGCGACAGCTCATCGTCGCAGATCACGGTATCCGCTCCGGTGAAACGAACCATATCCAACGCTTCCTCGATTTTCCCCTTTCCGATATAGGTTCCGGGATGGAAGCTTTCCCTCGCCTGGATCAGTCTTCCTACTACCTCAGCCTCTGCCGTATCCGCCAACTCCTCCAACTCATCCAACGAGGCATCGATATCGGTATCATCCCCGAGATCCACAGCGATCAAAACTACCTTTTCTTTTTTTTGTTCGGTTTCCACCGTTCCTCTTTTTTCTTCACTCATTCCTTCACACAATTCTTTCCCGATTCCACCCGGAGGATATCCCCCGGTTCCGGAGACCGGCCGGTCCCCTTCTCTCTCCCGATACGGATTCCGAAAAATTGCCCCGGGTGAGGACAACTGTTGATAGCGGCCCCCGTCTCATCTACCATCTCCTCGACGGTAACCGAAGCATCCTGCCCGTCCGGTCTCATCAGCTCGATCGTATCTCCGACTGCGAATTTATTCTTTTGTGTCAGATAACAGAACCCGTCTTTTACCTCCTCGATCTGTCCCAGATAAACGGCTCCTTTTTCATAGGTATTTGCGTCATAGATCTGGGAATCATGATCGGTCGGCCCGAAGAAAAATCCGGTGGTGAATTGCCGGTAGGTACATTTTTTTACTTCTTCCTCATAGCGCGGAAGATTCTTTCGGTAGACCTCTTCTCCTTCGAAATAATCATCGATGGCATGACGGTAGGCACGAATCACCGATGCCACATACAGCGCCGTCTTCATCCTTCCCTCCACCTTAAAGCTGTCGATCCCTGCCTCAACCAGTTCGGGAATATGCCCGATCATACACAGATCTTTGGAATTAAAAATATAGGTTCCGCGCTCATTTTCCTCGACCGGCAGATACTCTCCGGGACGTGTTTCCTCGACGATATGATAGCGCCAGCGGCAGGGGTGCGTACACTGTCCCAGGTTCGCGTCCCGTCCGGTAAAATAATGACTGAGGAGACACCGCCCGCTGTGGGAAATGCACATCGCTCCGTGGACGAAGGTTTCAATCTCCAGATCCTCCGGTATCCCGGAACAGATCCCGGCAATCTCCCGGAGAGACAGTTCCCTGGCGGTCACCACCCGTTTGGCCCCCTGCGCATGCCAGAACTTACAAGTCTCCGTGTTAACACTGTTGGCCTGGGTACTGATGTGAATATCGATGTCCGGACAGATCTCCTTCGCCGTCATAAATACCCCCGGATCCGAGATGATCAGGGCATCCGGTTCGACAAAAGCAAGCCATTCAAAATAATCGCGCACGCCCGGAAAATCCCGGTCATGCGCGGTGATGTTTGCCGTTACATATACTTTTTTTCCGTGTTCGTGCGCAAAACTCACACCCTCTCGCATTTCGGTATCCGAGAAGTTTTTTGCCTTGGCACGCAGCCCATATTGCTCACCGCCGATATACACGGCATCTGCCCCGTATCGGATTGCTGTCTTCAGCACATCCAATCCGGAAGCAGGCGAAAGCAACTCCGGTTTTTTCACTTTAATCCTCCATGTTACATGATTCTTTTTGATATTGCCACTCCGTCATCCACCGGGATGATCAGGCTCTCCAACTGTTCCGAATCCGTGATGGCCTTCAGGTATTCCCGCAGCCTTTCATGGATGGTTCGATCCCGCTGGTTCACCGCATAGCGTGAATTCATCACCGTTCCCTCGTGAAAAACATTATCCGAGACCAGCACTCCTTCGACCTCCAACAGCTCCAGCAGAGTGGGTAAAAACGAGATATACTGTCCCTTCGCCGCATCCAGAAAAATAACCTGATACTTCTCCCCCGCCACCTTCAACCGCCGGATGGCATCGGCCGCCTCATCCCGGATCAATGTGATCTGATGGGATGTGTCGTAGGCATCAAAGTTCACCTGGGCCTGCTCGTACCGGGCCTCGATCTTTTCGATCGTCGTGATCTTCACGTCATTCCCCGGGAGACACTCCCGCATAAACAGGGCGGAAAATCCGATCGCGGTTCCGATCTCCAGGATGGACTTCGGCTTGACCGTGTTCAGCACATAGCGGAGAATATCACCGGTTCCCCGTTCGATCACAGGGATGTTGTGTTCTCTCGCATGTTTCTCCATATCCAGAAGATAGGAAGGAAGAGGAGTCCGGTATTTATCAAGAAAAACATCAATGCGGTCTTTCATTTTTCATCCTCCGGCGCGAGCCAACGGACAAAACCTCGACATCCTTCGGATGTCTCGGAGTCCGTTGGGCTCACATGTCCTCCAATCTGTCTGCCCGGATGCAAGCATCCGGCACACAGATTGATCGGCCATCCTCGCGCCTTATCGCTCAAACCTCAGTAATTATCGGTAAGATCATCGGATTTCGCTTCATTTTTTTCCACAGGAAATCAGCGAGGGCATCCTTGATCTCGGTTTTCATTTTGCCCCAGTCCGTGACGCCGCGGTGGATCAGACGATCCAGTGCGATGTTCACAACCTCACGGCATTCTTCCATCAGGTTCTCGGATTCACGTACGTAAACAAAGCCGCGGGATACGATATCCGGTCCGGCCAGTACGATGTTGGAACCGCGCTCCAGTGTCAGTACCACCACCATCAGGCCGTTCTCCGACAGATGCTGCCGGTCGCGAAGAACGATGTTTCCCACATCACCGATTCCCAATCCGTCCACCATAATCCCGGCTGAGTGTACACTCTCGATGATCTTCGCATGATCTTCTCCGATCTCCAGAACATCGCCCGAGCGCATGATGACTACATTATCCTTCGGAACACCCATTTTTCTGGCCACTTCACCCTGTCCGATGAGATGACGGTATTCCCCGTGAACCGGGATGGCGTATTTCGGTTTCACCAGTGAGTAGATCAGCTTGATCTCCTCCTCGCAGGCATGTCCCGAAACATGTGTATCCTGAATGATCACCTTCGCTCCCTTCATCGAGAGTTCGTTGATCACTTTGGAAACGGATTTTTCGTTCCCCGGTATGGGCCTGGAACTGAAGATCACCACATCCCCGGGCTTGATGGAAACCCTCTTATGGATGCTGGCCGCGATCCTGGAAAGAGCCGCCATAGACTCTCCCTGACTTCCGGTAGTGATCAGAACCAACTGGTCATCCGTATAGTTTCCCATCTCCTCCATCGAGATCATCATACCATCCGGAATCTGGATATATCCCAGTTCGATGGCCGTGTTGACGATGTTCACCATCGAACGGCCCTCGATCACCACCTTGCGGTTCTGTCGTTTGGCGGAATTGATAATCTGCTGGACACGGTCCACGTTGGACGCGAACGTCGCCACGATGATCCTGCTTTTTTCATTGTCTTCAAAAATGCTGTCAAAGGTCTTCCCCACCGTTTTTTCTGACTCGGTAAACCCGGGCTTCAGAACGTTTGTGGAGTCACACATCAGTGCCAACACACCCTTTTTCCCCAACTCACCGAACCGGGCCAGATCGATGGTATCTCCGTACACCGGGGTATAGTCCACCTTGAAATCTCCCGTGTGAACGATGACACCCGCCGGAGTATAGATCGCCAGCGCGGCCGAATCAGCGATACTGTGGTTCGTGCAGATAAACTCAATCCGGAAATCTCCCAGATTGATATACTGCCCATAGCTGATCACTTTTCTTTTGACGTTTCCTATGAGATTATGTTCCCTGAGCTTGTTTTCAATAATCGCCATCGTCAGCTTCGTCGCGTAGATGGGCGCGTTCAGCCGCTGAAGAACATAGGGAAGCGACCCGATATGATCCTCATGACCGTGGGTGATGACAAACCCTTTTACCTTGTCACGATGATCCTCCAGGTAAGTAATGTCCGGAATCACGAGATCGACTCCCAGCATATCATCCTCGGGGAATGCCAGTCCGCAATCCACGACGATGATACTGCTCTCCGTCTCAAAGGCCGTGATATTCATCCCGATCTGTTCGAGGCCTCCGAGTGGAATGATGCGAATCGTCTCGCCACTCCTATTCTCTTTTTTCTTCACTTTTTTTGTTTAAACCTCCTTTTTTTCATAAATACCGATCCCCCACGGTATTCTGTATAATGATGCGTTTCACTGAGCATTATTTTCTGTTTTGTCACTCCATCCGGATATCGATCTCTTCCAGCAATTCCTCGAAAAGACCGGACAGAGCCTTCAATGTCGTTTCGTCCTCCACCGTCTCATACACAACATGACCGTTTTCGGATTCCACGGTTTCACGCAAAATAAGAGCTTCAGCTTCCTCCGCTTCCTCGTCTGAATCCGTCACGAGAAGGTAGGTACTGCCGCCCAGTTCTGTCTGTTCCAATATATAAAATTCAATCTCCGAACCGTCCTCATCGGTCAGAGTGATCATCCCCTGCTCCATTATTCTTCTCCCAAAAGTCCAGGAAACCCTGCAAAATCAGGGACGCTGCCAGTTTATCCACGTATTCTTTCCGGTTCTCACGACGCACGCCGCCTTCCTCCAAAACCTGCGTCGCCGCCACCGTGGTCATCCGCTCATCCCAGAGGTCCACCGGAAGTCCCACCTTCTGCTCCAGCTCCTTCGCAAATTCCATCGAGCGCTCCGCCCGGTCACCGATCTCCCCGTTCATGTGTTTCGGCAACCCGACGACGATCCTCTCCACTTCATATTCCCCGATCAGTTCTCTCAGCCTGGCATAGGTCCTACGAAGCTTGTTCTCGCCGTTTCTCCGGATCGTCTCGACCGGTTGTGCCGTCAGTCCCATTCGGTCGCTGATCGCCACTCCGACGGTACTCTGCCCGTAATCCAACCCCATGACACGCATGTCAATCTTCCTTTTCAAGATTAAACCGGATATAGTCCTCCAGGAACACCTCGATGATCTCATCCCGCTCCGCGCGCATGATCAGACTTCTGGCTCCCTTATGGCTGGTGATATAGGTCGGATCTCCGCTCATCAGGTACCCTACAATCTGATTGACAGGGTTGTACCCCTTCTCTGTGAGCGCCATGTACACAGCGGCAATGATGTCACGAACATCATAATCCGCATCATAGTCTACATTAAAATACTGTGTGTTGTTGATTTCATTCATGGCAAACCCTCATTCCACTTGACAATATATGTCTATTCTATACGAAAACGATTGATTTCGCAACCCTGTTTTTTAAAAAATGATACGATCATCCGCGGACACCGGATAAATCTTCCCCGGCTCATACCCCGTTTTTTGCACCGTATCCGCCTCAACTCCGTAACGGACATATCTCTCGTTATAGCCGGTGAGAAACTGTTTTCCATCCTTCTCAAGGTATTCCTCAAACAGAATTCGCACTTCCTCTTCTTCCTGCTGTTGGGCAAAACCGTCTTTCCACTCCGGAATTCTCTCCAAAAGCTCCTCACTCCGACGTTTTTTCACAGCGGGAGACACCTGGTCCGGCATCGCTGCCGCCCTCGTGCCGTCACGCATGGAATACTGAAAAATGTGCAGATCCGCAAACCGGATTTCTTCCAGGAAATCCCGAGTTTTGGCGAATTCTTCCTCCGTCTCGCCGGGAAAACCGACAATCACATCCGTCGTGACGGCCGGATTCCGGAACGCCTTTCGCAGAAGTCCCACCCTGTCACGGAACTCTTCCGTCGTATAATGCCGATTCATACGGGCCAGTGTCTCATCGCACCCGCTTTGCAGTGAAAGGTGAAAATGAGGACACAGTTTTTCGTTTGTTTTCAACTCATCCAGCCACGGCTCCGTGATGATCCTCGGCTCCAGTGATCCCAGGCGGATTCTCTCCACACCGGGTACGGCATTCACACGATAGATCAGATCCAAAAGTGGTTTTCCTCCCTCGATCACAAATCCGTCCGCTCTGCGGGTACTGACCCCGTAGGAGGACAGATGGATTCCGGTGAGAACGATCTCGCGACACCCCTCTGCCACGTACCTTTTCACTTCCTGCTCCACCTCTTCCGGCGGAGTGCTGATCAGCTCACCCCGTCCGCGGACATAGGGGATCAAACAATAGGAACAAAACTGGTTGCAACCGTCCTGAACCTTGATGAAAGCCCGGGTCCTCCGATGATGAGTATCGGATTCCGGGAGGCTCTTCCGGGATTCTCTCGTTTTTTCCCGGGAGCGGTATCGTTTTTCCAGTTCTTCCTCAAGCAATTCCGCCAAACCGGCTTTGTCGCGATTGCCGAATGCCAGATCGATCGCTTTTTCTTCACCGATGGTATCCCCGGCACTTTCCACATAACAACCCACCGCCACGATCAGAGCATGGGGCGATTTTTTCCGGGCACGGTGAAGCATTTGCCGGGATTTTCTGTCCGCGATATTGGTCACCGTACAGGTGTTGATCACGTAGATTTCCGCTTCCTCATCAAAATCCACGACAGAAAACCCTCGCGCGCGGAAGGCCTCGATCATTTTTTCTGTTTCATAATAGTTCACCTTGCAGCCCAAGGTGAGAAAGGCTATTCTCATTTTTTTAATTTACCCCTTGACATTTTAGCTTTTCTTTACTATCATAAATCCGATAGAGAAAGAAAGTTTAATCATAATAAGGAGGGACGCATTATGAAGACCGTAAATGTATCACTGAATTCGATCGACAAGGTGAAGGATTTCGTGAACGAGGTTGCCAAATACAACGCTGAGTTTGATCTGGTTTCCGGTCGTTATGTCATCGATGCCAAGTCGATTATGGGTATTTTCAGTTTGGATCTGTCCAAGCCGATTGAGTTGAACATCCACAGCGAAGACGGAAATCTCGACGAGATCGTCGAGCATCTGAAGCCGTTTATCATCGACTGACGGTTCAACGTGGCTTGACCATGATAGTTTCGCAAGTTTTCAATGCCTCTGCTACCAGCGGAGGCATTATTTCTTTTATGGATTTCTCCGATTCTTCAATCTGATCCAGCTTCGGTTTCGTCACCGGATGCTTCGCGACGAATATCGTACAACAATCCTCATAGGGCAGGATGGAGGTCTCGTAGGTTCCGATCTTTTCGGATTCCGCGATGATTTCCTGCTTATCCATGGCGATCAGCGGCCGGAACACCGGCATCGTGCAGACTGCGTCGGTGGCCGCGAGACTCTGCATGGTCTGGGATGCCACCTGGGCGATGCTCTCACCGGTGACCAGGGCAAGGCAGTCCTGCTGCCGGCCGATGGTTTCCGCGATCTGCATCATATATCGCCGCATGATGATCGTCAATTCGTCGTGCGGACATTTTTCATAAATCGCCATCTGAATATCCGTGAAGTTTACCACATGCAGACGGATCGGCCCGGTATATTCACTGATGAGTCCGGCCAGATCCACTACCTTCTGCTTCGCCCGCTCACTGGTGTAGGGCGGTGCATGGAAGTAGACTGCTTCGATCTGCACACCGCGCTTGGCGATACGATAACCGGCCACCGGAGAATCGATTCCGCCGGAGAGCAAGAGCATCGCTTTTCCCGCGGTCCCTACCGGCATACCTCCTGCGCCCGGATAGCCCGACAGATAGACGTATGCCGCCCGGCGAACCTCGATGAATACTTTGTATTCCGGATGATGGACATCGACCTTCGCTCCGGGGATGTGGTCCAGTATGTAGTCGCCGGCTTCGACACAGATGTCGGGACTCTTCATCGGGTAGCGCTTGTCGCTTCGTTTGGCGAAGACCTTGAACGTAAACGGTTTGTCACCGAGACGGTTGCGGATATGGTCGACGAGGGCTTCACAGATGTGGGTGAAGTCCTTGTCTTCGATTTCGGTGACAGGGCAGATCTGCGAGACACCGAAGACGTGGGAAAGTGCCGTGATGAGTTCTTCCTCGTCGTGGTCGGTGAGGGCTTCCACCAGGATGCGGCCCTGTTCTTTGGTCACGCGGAAGCGGCCGTCGACGCGAGCAACGCGTTCGATGACGCGGTGGACGAGGGCGTCTTCAAATTTATATCGGTTTTTGCCTTTGATTCCGATTTCGGCGTATTTTACTAAGTAGGATGATGACATAGTTAATTCCTTCCGGTTATTATTCTCGGGAATGAACTGTTGGCTTCCACTCGGGGACGCTTGAGATTCTGTCGGGAATCCTTTGGGTTTCGCTCGGACACGCTTTCGCTCAATTCCTTACGTCGCGTTGTGCGCGCGGAAAACACCCGCGCTGCGCAACGACGTAAGCAAAATGGTCCTCGCTGAAACCCAAATGGATTCCCTTTTGAACATCAAGACCGAATACAGTTAGCAGTTCATTCCCTTAATTACTCTGATAAAACGGATATGATGACTGTCTTTCCTCATCTCTTGGTGAAGCGGCGGAGATTCGGAATCAGAGTCTGCAAATGGGCTAGAGTGTTGGTTTCATTCTCATCTCTTCGTGAAACGACGAAGGGTGGGAATCAGTTCGTTCAAAACCTCCAGGGTGTGGTTCAGTTCTTCCTTGGAAGTGAAGCGGGAGAGGCTGATTCGGATGGTTGAGTCCAGATAAGCCTTGTCGACACCGATGGCAGTGGGGTGTCGCTGATGCCGGGGTGGTTCGAGGAGCAGGCGGAGCCGGAGGAGACGTAGATGCCCTTGTCTTCCAGCGCGTGGAGTAACACCTCCGATTTGATGCCTTCGATACCGATGCTGATGATGTAAGGGGAGATGTCGGCCACTTCCGAACGAGCATGGATGGTGACTCCCTCGATCTTCTGCACCTCCCGGATGAAATCCGCTGTGAGTGCTGATACCCGGTCGTAGTTTTCCTGTATATGGGCGTAGGCTTCCTCCGCCGCCAGTCCGAGTCCGGCGATGCCGGGGACATTCTCGGTGCCCGAGCGGCGATTTTTCTGCTGATGCCCGCCATGGATATACGGGTGGAGTTTGGCGTTCCCTTTGTCCTTCGCGATGTAGAGGAATCCCACTCCCTTCGGTCCGTGGAGCTTGTGACCGCTGACACTCATCAGGTCGATTCCGGATTTCTCCGGCCGGATCGGTATTTTGCCATAGGCCTGTATGGCATCGGTATGGAAACGGATTTCCGGGTTATGGTTTTTTACGATCTTTGACAGAGCCGCGATATCCTGGATCACTCCGATTTCATTGTTTACCATCATGATCGATACCAGGATCGTGTCATCGCGAAGGGCCGCCTTCAGGGTTTCCTGATTCACTCTTCCATCTTTTTCCACCGGAAGAAATGTGATTTCAAAGCCCTGTTTTTCCAACCAGATCAGAGGCTCCGATACAGAGGCATGCTCAAATCCGGTGGTGATGATGTGCTTTCCGCTTCGCTGATAAGCGAAGGCCGTGCCGATGAGGGCCTGATTGTTGCTTTCGGTGCCACCGGAGGTAAAAACGATCGTTCCCGGATCCACCTTCAGCGTGGCCGCGATCTGCCCCGATGCTTCCCGGATATATTTTTCCGCGGCGAAGCCTTTGCCGTGAAGAGAGGAGGGGTTTCCGTAGTCCTCTGTCATGACCTTCATCATCCGTTCCGCCACCTCGGGCAGTGTTCGCGTCGTCGCCGCGTTATCTAAATATGCTTCCATTTTTTCCTCTCAAACCCGGAATACGTTTCGCCTGACGTAACCCGGGATCATGCATGTTTCCTTCACTCTGCCTGTGCTGCCTCGATCGTCAGCATCAGATGCGCGAGTACGGCGATTGCCGCTGTCTCCGTGCGCAAAATCCTGTGTCCCAGCGATATCTCCTCGCCCCCGGCTGCCAGCACCTGCTCTACCTCACTTCTCTCGAAGCCACCCTCCGAACCGATGAACACGGCGATAGAAGGTGGGGTTCCTCCATCGGAAACCGGTTCAGCTGTCGACATCTGCGATTTCGAATCGGAAGAACGCTGTGATTTCATCATCTCCTCACGGATTCCTTCACGCAACCGGTCGATCGTGGAGAAATCCTCGCACAGTTCGTAGGGAATCAGGACATGATCACACCCGGCCGCCCTCTTGACGGCGGCAGAGAAATCCATCACCGGAAGAACCTCCGGCACCAGTCCGCGCCCGCTCTGCTTCGCTGCTTCTTCTGCAATCTTCTGCCAGCGTGTCTGTTTTTTGGCCGCCTTCGTCTCATCCAGCCGGACCACGCAACGCGCTGTCCGGATCGGGATGATCTCCGACACGCCGAGTTCCACTGCCTTCTGGATGATGAGCTCCAGCTTGTCCCCTTTGGGCAAGGCCTGATACAGGCTGATCCGCACCGGCAGCTCCGCCACATCGGGCACAGCCTCGAGTATTCGTAAGTCAATCTCGTCCCCGTTTATCGACGCGATCTCACAGTGATAATCCGTCCCCCGGCCGCAGGTCGCTGTCACGGAACTCCCCTCCGACATGCGAAGGACATCCCTCATATGCTTCACATCGTCTCCCCGGACGATGATCCGATCCTCACCCACCTGCTCCGGCGGAACAAATACCCGTCGCATCCTCTACCTCTTTCAAAACATACAGAGGGCACGCGCCGCGTGCCCTCAGACATTGACTATTCAGTTCAACTGCTTCCTAAAACAGCGCTTGAAACGTGCTCTCGTCGTGAAGATCAAACAACTCCTTTTCCTTCTCTTCATCCGTTTTGTCCCACGGATTCT
>JAFYBS010000127.1 GCA_017540125.1 Eubacterium sp. | reverse complement strand
ACGGAGATGATCAAGGTTCTCCTCTATGTGCTGATCGCGGTGATGGCGTTTGTGTTCTCTATCACGATCCGGCACACGATCGTGCGTGAGGCCAACGTCATCGGTACCCTGCGGGCCTCCGGGTATACGAGAGGGGAGCTGCTTCGGCACTACCTGGCGTTACCCGTGTTTGTGACATTTATCTCCGCCATCATCGGGAACGTCCTGGGATATACGATATTCAAAAATATCGCCGCGGACATGTATTACGGAAGCTATTCACTGCCTACCTTCACGGTGGTGTGGAATGCGGAGGCATTTCTGATCACGACGGTGATCCCCGTGGTGATCATGTTCCTCATCAATTTCTTCACCATCCGGCACGCGCTGCGGCTTTCTCCCCTGCGCTTCCTGCGCAGGGATCTCAAGAAAACCCGCCGGAGCAAAGCCATCCGGCTGCCTTCGTGGGGATTTTTCTCGCGATTCCGACTCCGGATCGTGTTCCAGAACATGGGAAACTATATCACCATGTTTATCGGGATTATCCTGGCCAACATTTTTCTGCTGTTCGGGATGATGATGGGACCGCTTCTCACTCACTATCAGGATGAAGTGTTGGAAACGATGCCTGCCAAATACCAGTATATCCTGAAAACGCAGGTGGAAACGAGCTTTCCCAAGGCAGAAAAATTCGCCATGAGCTCCCTTGAGTACTATCCGGACGGAGACAAGGACGGCATGGAGGAGGGATTTTCCGTTTACGGACTCGAGCCGGACAGCCGGTATATCCATATCAGTCTCCCGGAGGAGGGAGTGGCGATCGCGGATGGGATCAAGGAAAAATACGGGATTGATGTCGGCGACGATCTGACGCTGCACGATGAATACGAGAAAAAAGACTATACCTTCAAGGTGGCCTCGGTCGTATCCTATCCCAGTGCCCTGGCGGTGTTTATGCCCAGAAAAACCTTCAACGACACGCTGAAGCCGGAGATGGGGATCACGGATGTGATCAACGACGCGGAGATGCTGCTGCATCGGCTGGCTACTCCGCCGGAATACGAGTACTACAATGCGTATTTCAGTGACCAGGAGCTGACGGATATCGATTCAAAGTATATCCAAACGACGATCACGGAGACGGATCTGACGCGTGTGTCGCGCCAGCTGGATGTGTCGATGGGAGAACTGTTTCATCTGTGGAATGTCTTCTCCATCGTACTTTTCTCGCTGCTGATCTATCTGCTGACCAAGCTGGTTCTGGAGCGCAACACCACATCGATCTCCATGGTGAAGATTCTGGGTTACCGGGACGGTGAGGTGGGGAGGTTGTACCTGCTGGCCACGACTTGGGTGGTGGTGATCTCCATCGTCCTGTCGTTCCTGATCTCGACGCCGTTTATCATCCTTCTCTATCACATTTTTATGCAGAAGATGAGAGGCTGGCTCACGGTGTGGATCAATTGGGACACCTACGTCAAGATGTTTTTGCTGGGAAGCGTGGCCTACGCCCTGGTGGCCGCTCTTCAGTATATAAAAATACGCCGGATCCCCATGGACGAGGTGCTGAAAAATGTAGAATAATTCGTTTCTTTCCGGGACATTTTTACAGAACACTTACGGATGATTCATTCGTAAGTGTTTTCTTGTTTTTTCGGAAAGGATGTGTTATAATCAAGGCTGAGTTGCTGCATGAGAGTGCAGAATAACCGGATGACAGCCTGTCTGTGGAGTAGTGAGGGAACTTTCCGGGGTATATGAGGAGGTAGATGGATGGATTTTCAGAAAATCGTTGACGGAATACCGGTGATGACCTGTGCGGTATCCATCGAAGTGTTTGAGGATGAAAGACCGAACATCTTTCGTATTGTCGCCGGAAACAAACCCTATGTGGATTCTATCGAGCATCCGCAGCCCGGCATGAAAATGCTGAAGGACAAGTTCGTCCCCGGCTCCGAGTACACGGATTATCTCACCAGGGATCTGAATTTCGAGGATTACTGTTATCGTGCTGCCGTGGAGAAAAAGTGTCTGCATTCCTACGTCCATCCGGACCGGATGAACGTATGGCTGAACATGATGTTTATTCCTCTGTGGGAGGATCACGAGAACATTCATTACTGCCTCTATCTGATGGAGGCAACGATGGAGGCCGAGGCGGAGAATTTGTCCACCTTTTCCTCCAGCACGGCCGTTTCCGTACTGGACAGCTGTATCCGGCTGCGCGGTACGAACGATTTCAAAGGCTCCATGAAAAAGGTGGTCAAGGAGATCCGGGATCTCTGCGATGCCGAGCACTGCTGTATCCTTATCGTGAACGAAGAAGAGCGCTCCTGCTCCGTGCTGGGAGAGGCGTTCGCAGAGGGCAGTCCGCTTCTTCCCATGGAACACTATCTGGATGACGATTTCTATGATATCACGGAGACCTGGAACACGACCATCGCCGGGAGCAACTGCATCATCGCCAAGGATGAGAAGGATATGCAGGTCGTGAAGGAGAGGAATCCGGTCTGGTACGAATCCCTGACGGCGGCCGGCGCACATAACGTAGCCCTGTTCCCGCTGAAGTCCCAAAACCACACGCTGGGGTATATGTGGGCACTGAATTTTGACCGGGAGTTTGCGGAAAAGATCAAAGAAACCCTGGAAGTGACCACCTTCATCGTGGGAGCGGAGATCGGGAATATCCTTCTTTTAGACCGTTTCCGGACACTCAGCTCGAGAGACCTTCTGACCGGGGTGATGAACCGAAACGAGATGAACAATTATGTATCCAACCTCTGCAGCTTTTCCGGTGAGGACAAAAAAGCGGTCGGGGTTATTTTTGCCGATCTGAACGGACTGAAGGCGGTGAACGACATCGAGGGTCATGCTGCCGGGGATCTCCTTCTGAAAAATGCGGCGAATGCGCTTCGGGAGGTGTTTGAGGACAAGGAAATATTCCGTGCCGGAGGAGACGAGTTTGCCATCATCATCACCGATATCACGAAGGATGACCTGGATGGAAAGATCCAGGGGATCCGCCAGGCCTGTAGTAAATACGACAATCTCGTTTTCGCGCTGGGAGGCAGCGTCGAGGAGGATTGCCGGAACGTCCGTATGGCGCTGCGCCATGCCGACGAGAACATGTACGAGGACAAAAGGATTTTCTATGAGCAGAATCCCGAACGGGCAGATGAAAACCGGATCGGGCATTCCGCCGACAACTCCGTCGACGACGAGTTCCGCCGGCGGACGGCATTCAGCAATTTCAGCTTCGATCGTCTGACCGGATTGCCGGACATGGCTCATTTCTTCCGCTACGCGGAGTCCGGACGGAAAAATATGCACGACCGGGGCATCCCATCGGTCATTGCTTTTGCCGATCTGAACGGAATGAAGTATTATAACAAAAAATACGGTTTCTCCGAGGGAGATGTGTTGATCCGGGATGTGGCAACGGTTCTGGGTGAGCTCTTCGGAGAGGAAAACTGCAGCCGTTTCGGGCAGGATCACTTTGCGTGGTTTACCGAGGCCGAGGGGCTGGAGCAGAAGCTGGAGAGATTGTTCGCGAAAGCACGGAGGGCGAACGGCGGTCGCGCACTTCCTGTGAGAGTCGGTGTCTATCCGGATTCCATGGGACTTGTGGAGACCTCTCTGGCCTGTGACAGAGCGAAGGCGGCCTGTGATTCCAAAAAAGACGACAGTGGTTCATTTTATGTTTTCTTTGATGACAGGATGCTTTCGAAGGAGACAAACCGCCAGTATATCATCGAACATCTGGATAGAGCAATTAATGAAAATTGGATTAAACCTTTCTATCAGCCGATCATTCGCTCGACCAACCGGAAAGTCTGTGATGAAGAGGCTTTGGCCAGGTGGATCGATCCGGAGAAGGGCATGATGTCTCCGGCTGACTTCATCCCGATCCTGGAGGAGGAGAAGCTCATCTACAAGGTCGATCTTCATATCCTAGATTACTCGCTGGAGAGGTTGGTAAATCAGAAAAAACTGGGGATGCACCGGGTTCCGATCTCGATCAATCTTTCCCGGACGGATTTCGAATCCTGCGATATCGTGCAGGAAATCGATAACCGGGTTACGACATCCGGTGTTCCCAGGGATTTGATCACCATCGAGATCACGGAAAGTGTGGTCGGTGAAAACTTTGATTTTGTGAAGGAGCAGGTGGACCGGTTCCGGAAACTGGGCTTCAGCGTGTGGATGGACGATTTCGGAAGCGGGTATTCTTCTCTGGATCTTCTTCTGGAAATCCAGTTTGACCTGATCAAATTCGACATGCGGTTCATGCGTCAGTTTGATAACCGTCCCCAATCCCGGGTACTGCTCACGGAGCTGATGAGGATGGCGCAGAGTCTCGGCTACGAAACCGTGTGTGAGGGAGTGGAAACCGAAGAGCAGGTGGCTTTTCTGCGGGAGATCGGATGTACGAAAATGCAGGGATTCTACTTCTGTAAGCCGATCCCTCTGGAGGAGATTCGTGAACGGTATGAGAAAGGGACACAGATCGGATTCGAGAATCCGGAAGAGGTGGAGTACCACAGGGTGGTCGGCTCGTTCAACATGTATGACCTGAGTTCTGTTTACGGCGAAGAAAGCGACAGACAGGCATCTGCCAAAAACTATTTTGATACCATGCCCATGGCGATCATGGAGTATGACGGTGTAACGACGAAGGTGATCCGTTGCAACAAGTCCTACCGGGATTTCGGTGACCGCTTCCGGGATATCAGCGTGACACCGGGACCGGAGCTGATCAAGGCGTTCGACACATGTAGAGAACCGGGAGCCCGTGCGTTTCTGGATGAGAAGACCGAGGACGGCTCCACGATCCATGCCATGGTTAAAAAGATTATCGACAATCCGGTCAGCGGGAATTCCGCTTACGTGGTAGTGGTGCTTCAGATCATACCGGAGACGGAGCAGCAGCTTACCTACGCCGATGTGGCCCAGGCCCTGTCCTCCGATTATATATATCTGTACTATGTGGATACGGAGACGGATCAGTTCGTGGAGTATTCACCGGATGAGAAAAGCGGATTGTCCGTAGAACGTCACGGAGAAGACTTCTTCAACCAGACCGCCAGCGATGTCATGACCTATATCTACGAGGATGACAGGGAGGATTTCCTGAAGCTTATCACCAAAGAAAACATCCTGAATACACTGCGGGAGCAGGGCGTGTTCGTCCATAACTACCGGTTGATGATCGAGGATACTCCGACCTATGTGAACATGAAGATCGTCCGGATTCGGGAGGATGACAGCCACATCATCATCGGTGTGAACAACGTGGATTCACAGATGAGACAGCAGGAGACCATTGAGAGACTGCGGGAAGAGAAAACGACTTATTCGAGGATTTCCGCCCTGATGGGGGATTTCATCGCTATCTATACGGTCGATCCCGATACCGGGAATTACATGGAATACAGTTCGTCCGAGGCGTATTCTACCTTCGGCGCGCCGAAGGTGGGACTGGATTTCTTCGAGGATTCGCTGAAGAACGTACAGCGGGCGATCCATCCGGATGATCTGGAGTACTTCAAGTCCGTTTTTTCCAGAGAAAAAGTGCTCGAACGGACGAAAGAAGGAAAGATATTCAAGATCAATTATCGTTTGGTATTCGGTGACGAAACCGTTATCGTGAGCCTGCGGGCGGGAATTGTGGCAGAAAAAGACGGTCCTCAACTCATCGTCGGAGTGAGCCGATCCTCGGAGAATGAGTGAGAAACCGTAACGAAAGAGAGGAAAACGCTGCACTGACAGCGTTTCCTCAGACAAACTGATAAAGTGCTTCCTTCTGCATCGCCAGAACGATGGGGGTTCCGGTATGAAGCACGAAATCGGCACTGAAATCCGCGGTGAGACCGTCGTTGCCGTATACGGCAACGACGGTAATGCCGTTTTTTTCATGCAGCTTCAAGCGTCGGATGGACTTGTCGTTCCACTCCTCTTTGACATGGATCTTGACGATACACAGACCGTCTCCGAGATCCGTATACTCCAGAAAATCCTCGGAAATCAGGGATTTGGCGAGGCGGAGCGCGGACTCGTCCTCAGGGATGACCACTTCGTCGGCTCCCAGACGTTTCAGCACCTCTCCGGCCCGGTTGTCGGAAGCTGTGGCGATGATCCGTTCGACGTTGGATTCCTCGGCGATCATGGTGCACATGATACTTCCCTCGAGATCGCCTTTCAGATCGATGATGACGATATCGATGTTTTCCAGCCCCATTTCCCGCAACGCTTCAGCGTTTGTCATATCAAAAGACATCGCTGCCGTGAATCGGCCTCCGATGTTGTCGATTTTTTCCGAATCGGAATCGGCGACGATCACGGTCGTTCCCGTCTTTGAAACCGTATCGGCAACCTTCAGTCCGTAGCGTCCCAATCCGAGGACAGCGTAATTTTTTTCAGCCATGGATGATTCCTCCTATCCGATGATAAATCTTCCACTTGAATAGCGGATGTTGTTTTTATTCTTTCCTCCCGTGTTGAAAAACAGTGCCATGGAGATTGGTCCGATCCTTCCCAGGTACATGGCCAGGATGATGATGATCCGGCCCGCCAGGCTCAGATTCGGAGTCATCCCCCGGCTGACTCCCACCGTACAGATCGCACTCATCACTTCATACAGGGAATCCGTCAGAGACGAGTTTTCAGCGATAACCAGTGCTGTTGTCAGAACCAGTGCCATGAGAAGATGTACTGCCACGATCGCATTGGCCTTGCGGATGAGTTCGTGCGAGAGCCGTCGTCCGAAAATCACCACATCATAACGGCCCTTGATAAATGATATTACGTTGACAACCACCACGAAGATCGTGACAGTCTTGACGCCCCCGGCGGTTCCGACCGGGGATCCTCCGATGAACATGAGGATATCTCCGATGAGAGCGGTGGATTCATGCATATCCCCCTGCGAGAACGTAGTGAATCCCGCCGTTCGGTAGGTGACGGATTGAAACGTACTGTTTAGCGCTTTTTCCCAGATCGGCATATTTCCGATGGTTTTCTCGTTATTCCACTCGAGGATCAGTGTCAGGACGGCACCGATCAGGATCAGGGCCAGCGTGATCCGGATGACCAGCTTGGTATGTTCACCGGAACCTTGGGGATTTTTATTTCTCTTCCAGATCCGTTTGTGTTGGAAGCCCAGATCGAACCAGACCACATAACCGATGCCGCCGGCGATGATCAGGAACATGGTTGTGATCAGAACCACCGGTTTATCGTGGTACTTGGCCAGACTGTCCGGCCCCATGATGTCGATTCCCGCGTTACAGAACGCCGAGACGGAGGTGAAAATCGAGTTCTTGATCCCTCCCAGCACGCCAAACTGCGGGATGAAGGCAAACAGATAGCCGATGGCTCCGAGCAGTTCGACAGTGATGGTTCCCATGAATACCCGGTTGATGAAGGGAGCTACGCCGCGCATGCCGTCCAGATTGAACGAATCCCGGAGGAGCATCACCTCGACGAAGCTCTTTTTCTTGCGGGAGAATACGATGATCAGAGATACCACCGAGACAATCCCGATTCCGCCGAATTGGATCAGCAGCAGGATGACAGCTTGTCCGAAATGACTCCAGTAACTGAACGTATCCACCACGACGGAACCGGTCACGCAGACGCTGGTTGTCGCGGTGAAAAGCGCAGTGGAGTAATCCGGAACCTCTCCGGATGCAGTCGAGATCGGCAGCATCAGCAGAAGAGAGCCGATCAGGATCAGTCCCAGAAATCCCAGAGGGATGATTTGTGTTGTTTTTAAATGGAATAATTTCGTCATAACCAAAAATACCTCACAAGTAAGTATCATATCACAGAATCATGGGTTTGTACAGAAAAAAAATAAACCGATCCTGCTCCGGGAGTTAGGGTTGACATTCCGAAGGTTCTGTGTTATAGTAGATGCGTGTATTTGCGGGATGTTCCCGCTTGAACCGTCGGAAAAGGGGAGACGACGGTTGTTTTTACCAAAAGCAATATATTTTTACGTATTTTAAGGAGGACGTGGGATATGTCAGTAAAATTAAAACTTCTGGGGATGGTGATTCTTCCGGTTGTGATTCTCGGTGTGGTAGCCAGTTTCCTGGCAGCAACATCGGTTCAGAACGGAATGGAAGATGAGGTTCTGAACGGATTGAAGGCGGCATCCAAGAAGTATCGGGATATCAAGCTGACCGACGGGGAGAAGTTCGAGGAGAACACCCTTGAGGATAAGTTGAAAAATGACACCGGGTATGATTTTACTTGGTTTGACGGAGACACCCGTGCATATACTTCTGTTGTGAAGGCTGACAACACCCGTCCGATCGGAACTCAGGCAGCTCCGGAAGTAGTGAGTGAGTGCCTGAACGGCGGAAACGATTTTACCTCCACCAGTACCGATGTAGCAGGACAGAATTATATGGTTGCCTACTGTGTGGTTAAGGACGATGCCGGGAAGAACGTCGGCATGGCATTCTCCGGTGTATCCCGTGAGAACGTGGAGAGTACGATTTCCAAGTCCGTTTTGACACTGATCATTATCATCGTGGTTATCGCCCTGGTATGTATCATTGTGGCGTTCCTCATCGCGAACTCCATCGCGAACGCTGTCAAGTCCAGCAGCGCGGTTATCGAGAGTCTGGCGGAAGGCCGGTTCGTATATCCGGATAAGTACATGAATCGTAAGGATGAGTTGGGAGACATGACACGGAATGTCTCCAAGCTGATTGGTAAATTGGAAGAGATTGTCGGATCCATCAAGACCTCGGCACAGACGGTGGATGAGTCCGCCGTCCAGATGGAGCAGACCGTCGGACAGATTGAGGAGGCGACCGGATCGGTTACCAGTGCCGTAGCGGAGATTTCCGAAGGCGCGACCAACCAGGCATCGGATGTTCAGACAGCCCTGGAGAACGTGGAAGCTATCGCGACCGCGATTGCCAGTGTGACGAAGACGACAGCCGAACTGGGGTCGATTACCGACGAGATGGAGAAGAACTCTCATGTATCCGAGGGTCAGTTGAGTTCGCTGGAGCAGTCCTCCGATGTGATGGCCAGCTCCATACAGGCGGTCAAGGAGAGGATCGGAGCTACCGGAAAGGCCGTGGACAACATCTTCGACAAGATCACCATGATCGACGATATTGCTGCTCAGACCAACCTTCTTTCCCTGAACGCGTCCATCGAGGCAGCGCGTGCCGGCGAGGCAGGCCGCGGATTTGCCGTAGTTGCCGACGAGATCCGTCAGCTGGCAGATTCCTCATCGCAGGCTGCAAAGGATATTCAGGATGAGATGAACAAGCTTAAACGCGAGGCTGAGGCCGCTGTCGAGCAGTCTGAGATCGTGAGTGATAATACTTTGAAGCAGAAGGAAACGCTGAACGCTACGATGGAGGGTATCACCGAGCTGATCAGGGATATCACCGAAGATATCAAGGAAGTGCACCTCATCGCCAAGGATGCGAAGACCTGCGACGACGCGAAACAGATTGTCGTGGATTCGATGGACGGCCTTTCCGCTGTGGCAGAGGAGAACGCCGCTGCTTCCGAGCAGACATCTTCCGCGATGGAGAATCTGGATGTGACCATCCATGCCCTGTCGCAATCGGCTCACGAGATGGGGCAGGTGGCAGAGAGTCTCATGAGTCAGATGGAGTTCTTCAAGTTCTGATAAGTATTTGCTTTGGTAAATTAAGGACAAAAACACACAGTAGGACATATGCCCTGCTGTGTGTTTTCATGTATGGTTTTTGAAGAAAGATAAACAGAAGGGGTAATTGCGATGTTTGATTGGCTGGATTCGGGGAATATGCTTCTCAACCTGCTGGTTTTGGGAGTGGGATTCTTTGCTTTGATCAAAGGAGCGGACATTTTTGTCGACGGGGCAGCGGATATCGCCCGGAGACTCGGTGTATCCGGAGTTATCATCGGATTGACGGTAGTGGCTATGGGTACCTCGGCGCCGGAGCTGGCGGTCAGTGTATCGGCCGGTCTTTCCGGATCGAATGAGATCGCTATATCCAATGTCGTCGGATCCAACATCTTCAACGCTTTGATGATACTGGGTATCTGTGCTCTCATCAAACCGCTTCCCGTGGATCAGGGAGTGAAGAAGAGGGATTTCCCGGTTTTGCTGGGAGCGACGTTTCTGTTGTTGATCTTCGCGTCAACCCATATCCTGTTCGGACCGAGACCGGACCTGGCTCAGACGGAAGCGACCGCCGGCGAGATTTCCCGTGTCGGAGGGATCATCAAGCTTTTGTTCTTCGCGGCTTATATGGTTGTGACGATCATCGTTGCCAAGAGAAATCAGTCAAAGGATGAGAGCTATCAGCCGGAACCTCTGTGGAAAAGCGTGCTGTTCATCCTGCTCGGTCTGGTATGTATTGTAGTCGGCGGTGATGGGGTTGTAACCTCGGCGAAGAATCTCGCCATGATGTGGGGAATGAGTGAGACCCTGGTGGGATTGACCATCGTGGCGCTCGGAACCAGTCTTCCGGAGTTTGTTACCTCGCTGGTGGCAGCGCACAAAGGCGAAAACGGCATGGCGCTGGGAAATGTCGTGGGCTCCAACGCCTTCAATCTGCTTTTAATACTCGGTGTTTCATCCACGATCCGTCCGATCCCGGTGACAGTGGCCTCGTTTTTCGATATATCCATCCTGTTTGCCATTACCGTCGGGGCATTTTTCTTCGTCCGATCCGGGAACAAAATCTCCCGTATCGAGGGTGGAATTATGGTTCTGGCCTATGCCGGGTATATGACTTACGCGATTTTGCGATGAGAGATTTAACACCGTTCCTTGTGGTTAAAATATGATATAACAACGATATATTCAGAATCCCAGCTTTTCTTCCAGATAAGCAGCGACGCCTTCTTCCTCGTTGGACAGGGTGATGGCATCGGCTGCTTTTTTTGTGATCTCCAGAGAGTTTTCCATGGCAACCCCGGTTCCGGCTTTCTGCAGCATGGTGATGTCATTCTCGCTGTCCCCGAAGGCGATGATCTGTTCCGGGCAGATGCGGAGCGAAGAAGCCAGCTGCAGCATAGCATCTCCTTTGGTAGCCAGACGGTCCGACACCTCGATGTTGCGGATGCCGCCCGTGACTGCCGTAAACTCCGGGTAACGATTCAGGATATCCAGGACCTTCTGCAGATCGATCCGGTGGCCGTTTTCGTCACCGGCGAAGTTGATGGTGATCTTCTGAACGGTTTTATCGGATAAAAATGACTTCATATCCGAAATCAGGGTCCGGGAAGAGCGGATGTAGTCTTTCATCGAGTCTGTTACGTCCATCCGGTCGACCAACGGTGCTTTCTCCGCGATCATATAGCAGGAGCCGTCGATGAAGGGATCCGGCATGACATCGAGAGCGGAGAGCTCGTCCATCAGGGCCAGAGTTCGCTCACGGTCCATGAGATTTTCAAACAGCGGATCATAGCTGCCTTCCGAATCCAGTTCGAAGGAGGGGAGACCTTCGGCGGCTGCCTCGGACAGCGTCTGTTTCCAGGCATCGAGGATCCCGTCCTTTCGCCGGTAGACACCGGCACCGTTGGCGGTCAGCGCATAGTTGGCGCCGTCCAATATCTTTACGGCGTCCGGAATACCGGAGAGAGCCCGTCCGGTGGTGGCGAGCAGCTCGATTCCCCGGGATGAGGCGCGGCGGAGTACCTCCGCGGTCCGGGGGGTGAGGATTTTCTCCTCGGTCAGAAGTGTGCCGTCGAGGTCGAAGGCAATCATACGGATATCCGTTTTCATTGTTTTTCTCTCCATTTTTAAAATTTATGAAATCGATCACATTTTAGACACATTTGTATTCTATAATGCAACCAAATAAAAGAAACACATTGATATAGTTTGCAAGATTGTTTTTTCATAAAACTCCTCTTTCAAAGGGCGGCTCCGCGAGGAACCGCCCTTCCCTTTTGTCCTTTTCGTCTATGCTGACAGCACATGAAAACGATTCCATAATCCGATGCCTGTTCCGGGTTTCATCGTGGCGCGGAAGCTCCGTTTTTCGATCGCTTTTTCAGAGCGTTCTTGTTTTCATACATAATCTGATCGGCACGGTCGAATACATCGGAGACCCGTTCGTCATTGTTGCTGTCGTAGCGGGCCATGCCGCAGGCGATGACGATTCCTCCGTTTTCCACGGCGTCGGTGTTGTGCTCGGTCATAGCATTCATCAATTGATCGAGATTCTCATAATCCTCGCCCTGAGCCAGCACGATGAATTCATCGCCGCCGATCCGGAAGACAGGACTCTTTTTGAATTTGTCACAGATGATCTTGCAGGCTTTAAGGATATACTTGTCGCCTTCCTGATGCCCCAGATTGTCATTGATGGTTTTGAGGTTGTTGACATCCAGGATCACGATGGCGAAGTCGGAAATCTGGTTCGTTTCGATCAGCAGGTCCAGACGCTCCTCCTCATCCCGGTAGAAGTTTTTGTTTTTCACGCCGGTTAGGGCGTCGATATGGGCTTTGTTTTGTATCTGCTTCAGATGGCTCCCGAGTTTTTTCGTATCGTTGTAGTTGCTCATCATGATGAAGGTGAAGAGCAAAAATATTCCCAGAGATACCATCGTGAACAGGGTGTTGGTACTGCTGATCTTGTCGGCCTGCTGATTCAGGAATTCCACACGTTCTTCGGCGGAGACCTCATCCGCGTCTTCGGAGGCATGTGCCTGGTGATATTCATAGATGTTGTTCACCGTTTGCTTTGCTGTTTTCTCGGTTTCTCTGGATACCCACATCATCGAGGCAAACAGAACCAGCACCAGCAGGATGATCCAGACAAGGATGTGTTGCCGATGTTCTCTTTTTTTGTCACGACGGATCAGGATGCGGAAATAAATCAGTCCCAGAACCGCCCATACGATGAACAGGATATAGGATTCCGTCTCCATAGCGTTAAACGGAAGAAGCCCGGGAATCAGAAGCAGCAGGACAAAAAGGATCATCAGGATCGCACCCACGATACCGGTGACGCGTTCTACCTTCTGGTGTTTCTCGGAAGCAAAACGATAGACAGCGTAGGAGATGAGACCGAAGATAATCGTAGCCCCCAGCGTGGTGACGTCCACGATCCATCCGATTGCTGTTCTCCCCAGGAAGGGGATGAGGACGGAGACGGCCACGATGGCCAGGATAGCCTTCGACGGGATGGCTTTGCGATTCAGCACAGCGAAACTCCGGGGAGCTTCCTCCTCACGGCCGGCCGCGTACAAAAGACGGCTCAGCGCCAGCATGTTTCCGATCAGACTCGTCAGGATCACGGCAAAGAGAGCCAGCATCAGCACGGTCACACCGGTCTGTCCCAGATAGTAATTGGCAGCGTAGAAGGCGGGAACTGCCTCGATGCCTTTCAGGTTCCCCATATCCTGGATGTAGTCCAGCCAGCTGTCGTACTGCGGCGGGTAGGCCGACACGGACAGGAGAGAGACGAAGAGATACAGGGCGGTCGTGATCACGACGGACCAGATCAGGATGCCGCGGACCTTTTTCACAGGGAAAGCGTATTCCTCGGAAAAATGCGAGATGTTCTCAAATCCGATGAAAGCCCAGGGAGAGATGACGGCGATACGGACGATCTGCCGGAAAGCCGAAGAGCCCTCCGCAAACATCGGAGAATAGGAAAAGGATGTGCTGCCGTGCCGGAATATGGCGATCACGGCGCACACGGCAAAAGCGACAGCGAAGGCCAAAGCTGAGATAATCATGATCTTGTTGGGAATCCGGGAGCTGTTCATGCACAGCAGGCCGATGAGGACCACGGCGCCGATCGACAGCAGAGCCTCTCCGAACCGGACCTCGTAGCCGAAAACCGTATAGTGAAAACCGAACTGAAACATATCCCCGAGGAAAAATCGGGCAAAAAGCGGTACCGAGGTGATGTTGGCCCACAGAACCGCCAGATAGGTCAGGAGAATGAACCACATGGAAATGAATCCGAGATCTTTTCCGTTGTTCGCCTTGACAAAAGTATAGACACCGCCGGCGTTGGGAGCATAGCGGATCATATGCTGGAGGTTCCAGGTGATCACCAGTACGACGGCCATGCCCAGCAAGAGTCCGAAGATGGTGCCGAGAATACCGGATTTCTGCAGATAGGTATTGCAGGTAACGATGAAGGAACCCCAGCCGATGCTGGTGCCGATGGAAAAAGCCCACATACCGAGCGGTGTGAAGCTGACCTGAAGTCCGCCCGCCTTTTCTCTGTTGATCTGTGTTGACTCTGATACGGTTCCGTCATTTTGCATATGTGCCACCTCTTTTGATTTTGATGTAAACTTTTGTGAAGGTATTTTTCAGAAAAAATCCACGTATCATTTTACCATATTATTATCGTTGTCGCAAGAGTTGAAAAATATAAAAATTCCCCTTTTCTTTTTGATAAGAATATGATATAATGAATATGTGCTGTGAGAACGATTTCACAGCCGAAATCAGTGCGGTGGCACTGAGGCAAGGGGGGTACTGCTTATGATCTATACCGTAACGTTCAATCCGTCTCTGGATTACATCGTTGATGTGGAGCATCTGACACTCGGCCGGGTGAACCGCACGAAGGGTGAAATCATCTATCCCGGAGGGAAGGGGATCAATGTTTCCATCGTACTGAAAAACCTCGGTTTCGACTCGACGGCATTGGGGTTTCTGGCAGGCTTCACCGGGGAGGAGATCCGTTCCCGGATGGAGGCGGCGGGGATCCGCGCTGACTTCATCACCGTGCCGGAGGGGATGTCCCGAATCAACATGAAGATCCGTTCCGATGAGGAGAGCGAGATCAACGGTATGGGACCGTATATCCGTCCGGAGGATATCGAGGCGCTGTACGGGAAGCTGGACACGATGGCGGAAGGAGATGTGCTCGTGCTGGCCGGATCGATCCCGTCGATGATGCCGGAGACGATGTATTCGGACATCATGAAACGGCTGGAGGGAAAGGGAATCCGGATCGCTGTGGATGCCACGAGGGATCTTCTGATGAACGTACTGCCGTATCATCCCTTTGTGATCAAACCGAACAATCACGAACTCGGGGAGATTTTTGATGTGGAACTGAAAACACGGGAGGAAGTGATCCCGTATGCACATAAGCTCCGTGAGAGGGGAGCTCAGAATGTCATCGTCTCCATGGCCGGCGAGGGAGCCGTGCTGGTGGCGGACGACGGAACGGAATACATGTCCGAGGCACCGGAAGGAAAGGTGGTGAATTCAGTGGGGGCCGGAGACTCGATGGTAGCAGGGTTTATCGCAGGATACCTGTCTACCGGCAGCTATGAGCAGGCATTTCGTATGGGAGTATGTACCGGCTCAGCCAGTGCTTTTTCCGAACAGTTGGCAACAAAGGATGAGGTCGAAGCACTGATGAAAAAGACATTTTTATAGAAGGGAGGTAGTTTATGAGAATTTCAGATCTTCTTGACAAAAGAAGTATTTCATTAGGTGGGACGGCGGCAGACAAGGAAGATGCCATCAAAAAAATGGTGGATCTGATGGATGCCAGCGAAAAGATTTCCGATGTAGACACCTATCGAAAGGGTGTTTTCGCCCGCGAGGAAGAAGGAACGACGGGAATCGGCGAAGGTATTGCGATCCCGCATTGCAAATCCGACGCGGTGAAGGCGCCGGGACTGGCAGCGATGACGATCCCGTCCGGTGTGGACTATGACGCGCTGGATGGCGCACCCGTAAACCTGATTTTCCTGATCGCGGCACCGAACACGGAGGACAACGTTCATCTCGATGTACTGAGCAAGCTGTCCACATTGCTGATGGACGAGGATTTCACAAACTCTCTGAAAAAAGCGAAGACCGTTGACGAGTTCATCGGAATCATCGATGACGCGGAGGGAGCGAAGGAACATACGGAGGGAATTGTCGGAAACGCCGAAGGTAAACTGATCCTGGCTGTGACGGCTTGTCCCACCGGAATCGCGCATACCTACATGGCAGCGGAGGCCATCGAGAAAAAGGCGAAAGAGTTGGGCTATGCGGTGAAGGTGGAGACCCGTGGGTCGGGAGGAGCGAAGAACGTCCTGACTTCCGACGAGATCAAAAAAGCGGACGGTATCATCGTGGCAGCGGATACGAAAGTTCCGATGGACCGTTTTGACGGAAAGAGAGTTGTTGTAACCAAGGTGGCAAACGGTATTAACAAAGCCGGCGACCTGATTGACGAGGCACTCTCGGGCAAAGCACCCGTGTATAAAGGCGGAAGCGGTTCGAGTGAAGCGGTATCGTCCGGAGGTGGCGGAGGCGGAGTCGGAAGCGCGGCTTACAAGCACCTGATGAGCGGTGTGTCGCACATGCTTCCATTTGTTATCGGCGGTGGTATCCTGATCGCCCTGGCTTTCCTCGTAGATACAATTTGCGGTTACGGTGAGACGGCCGGAGGGGACTTCGGTACGATGACGCCGCTCTCGGCCTTTCTGAAGTATGTCGGCGGACTGGCCATGGGACTGATGGTGCCGGTTCTCTCCGGATATATCGCCTATTCCATCGCAGATCGGCCCGGATTGGCGGTCGGTTTTGCCGGAGGACTTCTGGCGTCCAGCGGAAACGCGTTGCTGGCCGGATTTCCCTTCGCGGAGGATAATCTGACCGGCTTCAACAAGTTCATCGCGGATTTCGGGTTCCAGGCTCCGGACGGCGGTAACACGGTATCCGGTTTCCTCGGTGGTATCCTGGCCGGTTTCCTGGCCGGTGCTATCGTACTGGGATTGAAAAAGCTTTGCTCCGGTTTTCCGGCAGCGCTGGACGGCATCAAGCCGACGCTGATCTATCCGCTCCTGGGTATTTTTCTCATCGGCGTGCTGATGTGCTTCATCTTCAACCCGCTGATCGGACTGGTCAACACGGGACTCAGTAATATGCTGAAGTCCATCGCCGACGCCGATATGATCGCGGTACTGGGGTTGCTACTCGGCGCGATGATGGCCATCGACATGGGAGGACCGATCAACAAAGCGGCCTACGTCTTCGGTACCGGTATGCTGGCTCAGGCGTCGGATATGGTGGCTAACGGGGCGCAGCAGTCGGATCCGGCAGTTCAGGCATGCTACATCGCCATGGCATCCATCATGGTCGGCGGTATGGTTCCGCCGGTGGGCATCGCTCTCGCCTGCTGGATATTCCCGAAGAAGTTTACGAAAGCGGAACGAGGCTCCGCGCCGTCGAACATCGTCATGGGATGCTCCTTCATCACCGAGGGCGCGATTCCTTTCGCGGCGGCAGATCCCCTGCACGTCATACCCTGT